>JBDRGB010000001.1:0-13917 GCA_043818155.1 Candidatus Aenigmatarchaeota archaeon
CATCAACCCACCTTACTAAATTTCTTACTTCAAACCACATTTTAACCACATTGTATATTGACATTATTACCATCTACAGTAGCAGTTAAACTTGTTATAGGAACAGTCCCATCATTCCTTATCGTCACAATATACTGATACGAGTCGACTATGCTAAAGGCAGTCGCAGTCGTGGCGGTGAACACACCGGAGACGAACATCCAGGCAATGCCTACCAGAGCGATGGTGATAGCCAGCATCAGGACAGTTGCTATTACGCTAGAAATGCCTTTTCGCATATTTAATATGTAAGATTACTAGAAAAAATAGGTTTAAAAACACGAAAGAAAGTGCCGTGCTTGTGGAAAAATTGAAGGAGGTGCGCGGCTGGTTTGGACCGACACAAACTATGTAAACATTTATAAGATTATGTACTCAATAAAAGACTATTAAACGAGTGGTTCGATGGCCGAAAAGGAGAAATCCGACGAAGGCAAGACGATTTCTTTCAAAATTCCAAAGCTTCCCGAGAGGGTCTGGATCGCTTCGACGATATTCCTGCTCGCCGCGTCAGCGCTGCTCTTGGTGCGGCAGGGCGGGACGTGCCCCACAGGCTCCGCGGTGCTGAGCGCGGGCGACGCGGGCGCTAAGACCATAGAATACATCAACAAGAACATCATACAAACAGGCGCTGCGACATTCGTGTCGGCCGACGACATGGGCGACATGTACAGGATCACGACCGATTATAACGGCAACAACATCGACGTTTATGTGACGAAGAGCGGCAAGCTGCTGTTCGTGTCGGGTGACCCGTACGATATGACGACTGCTGTGCCTACGGCAACGACGCAGCCTAAGAAGACGTGCGACGACATAAAGAAGGCGGACGCAGCGGAGCTCGACGCCTACGTCGTCTCGTACTGCCCGTACGGGCTGCAGATGCAGAGGATACTCGCGGAGATTGTCGACAACATCCCTAGTCTCGAAGGCAGCATAAAGGTCAGGTACATGGGTTCGGTCGTTGGCGGCAAGGTAACGGCCATGCACGGCGACGCCGAGGCGCAGGAGAACCTCAGGCAGATATGCATACGCGAGGAGCAGGCGGACAAGTACTGGAATTACGTGTCGTGCTTCATGAAGAAGCAGGACGCCGCGGACAGCTGCCTTTCAGAGGCGGCGGTGGACACTGCGAAGCTGGGCGCGTGCATGGCGGACGGAGGAAAGGGTGTCGGTTATGCGAAGGCGGACTTCGATTTGGCGGACAGCTACGGGGTTGGCGGGTCGCCGACGCTGATACTGAATGGCGAGACTGTCAGCGAGTTCGACTTCGGCGGCCGCACTGCCGACGCTGTTAAGACGCTCCTGTGCTGCGGCTTCGCCACAAAGCCGGCCGCGTGCTCCGCGGAGCTGGACACGGCGCAGGCAGCGGCCTCGTTCTCCGAGAGCTACAGCAGCGGCGCCACGAGTGCTGCGAGCAGCTGCGGCTGAACGCGTACACGTGATTGTATGATATGCGTTATAGCGCTTTTCGTGTTCGCCGTCCTCGGCGTTTTCTCAGCGCGCTACCGGCCGCTTGCGAGGGAGGCGTTCAGGTGCACTTTCCTGAAGATCACGCTGCGGCCGTGCGAGACCGGCTTGGACGACAGGATCAAGTCTAAGCTGGTTTCGAAGCTGCTGCCTCGCGCGCCTAGGGCGGCGAGGTTCGTGTACAAGAACTTCGAAGTGCTCTCGTGGGCGTTCACGCTGCTCTTCTTCGCTAGCATGATATACAGCGCGTACAGCCTCTACAACCTTTATGCGTACGGCACGTGCGACCCGAACACCGGGGTTTGTCTGTTCAATATAAAGGCGCCCCTGTGCGGCTGCGAGGGCATATGCCAGTGTGGCCAGCTGGCGTGCGAGGCGCCCGAATACTCCGCGTGCGAGGGCAACTGCGAGTGCCAGAAGGGCGTGTGCGGCATCAGATAGACTACGGCATCATCTCCACTGAGACAAATCTCCTTCCGGCCACTCAAATGGTGGATCAAACGAATTTTGTCAAAATTTAAATCCTTTATAGAACTTAAATTCCTTGGGGAAATGTTCGATATGGGGGAATCCGTCAAGACCGAGTCGATCGTAGATATGGAAGCTCTGAAGGCCGCCAAGGAAGAGTTTGAACACACGGGCGACATATCGCATGTCGTCGAATACATCCGCAGCGAAATGCCGCTCACTGCCGTTGAGATGGGGGGCATATACCTAAAAATGGGTATAACGTCAAGAAGCAATAGAAAGGCAAAGGACATCATTAAGAAAATGCTGGAAGGGGAGTGCTACGTCATCGAAGGGCGCGACGACTGCCTTGGTGAAAGCTACGACGCCAAAATATATTACGTGGACAAAGCGCAGTTTTTCCTTTACCACAACGAGCTGTTTTGAGCATAATGACGATAGATGCCTATCGGAAATTAAAAACATTTCCGGAATCGGCCAGCCTTGAGAGCAGCATCGATGCTATTTATAATGGTCATGCAGCCCTTTGTAGAACTCTTTCAATCCGGGCTCCATTTCCGTGAGCTTACCAGCATCCATGTCCTTCTTGAACTGGCGTACAAGCATATCATCGCCTTCCAGGCGCCCCGCTTTCCTCAATGCGTACTTGCCGCAACTCGTATCCGAATCCACGAACAGCCCGCACTCTGCGCATCTCGGCGACATGCCTATGCCCGCCTGCCCCATCGAAAACTGCGGATATCCGGTAGTTGGGGATTTGATATGCATAAATCCATCGTACACATCCTCTGCGCATCCTATCGGCTGCACCCGCATGAAAATTTTCTGCCATTCCTTTGTCCGGAACATCAGGTCCCTTTCAAGCTTGCCCATGCTTTCCGGTATTTCATAAATACACTTGTCATATGCAACATCCTTTGAAAAAACGCCGCTCGTCCCGAATAATTCGCCTGCTTTATATTCAGTCTCCACGCTCGTGACAGAAACGAACAGCCTCTGTCCCTTCAAGTAAGCCAGCACATCGCCGAGCTCATGCGACGATGTGTATGGTATGAATTTTGCAGGTCCGGGGTTGATGTTCATGGAATGAGATAAACTAATAATTATTTAAACCCGCATTCTCGACCACATGCGTTTATGGAAAACCGTCAAAAAAGTTTAAAGCTTTGGCTGACCGTAAAAAAGCCAGTTTCGGTCGTTGGTGGAATGGCGGAGTTCCCCTTTGAGGATTCCGCGGCTGGCATTCGTCAAAAAACGAGCCTGTTCGGCTTCAATCGCGAACTTTTGGCGTTCATTGGTAGGAATTTACATTCGGAACTACTATCAATCTAATTAAATTTAAATACGCCAAAAGCCGAGTTCTAACCATGCAAATCGACGCGAAGTATCTGAAGCTCGGCGGTCTGGCGGCCTTGGCGGTAGTCGCGCTTTACTTTATCGGCTCTTATCTCACCGGCGGCTTCGCTTTCCTGCCGAGCGCCGAAGGCAAGTACAACGGCCTGGCGAAATGCCTGACCGAGAAGGGCGTGGTGATGTACGGCCTGAAGACGTGCCCGCATTGCGTGGAACAGAAGGAACTGTTCGGAGAGTCCTTCAAGTACGTGACGTACGTCGAGTGCTCCGATCAGCAGGCGCTGTGCACCGAGAAGGGCGTGCAGTTCGTGCCGGCCTGGGATATAGGCGGCAAGATAGACGTCGGGCTCAGGCCGCTTGATGAGCTGGCTGCCGCGGCGGGATGCGAGATTTGAAATCTTCTCGCGGTCCCGCAAATTCATAAATCCTAACGAACTAATAGATTAAAGTAAAGTTTATTATCTGCTTGGAAGCAGAAGTTGATTGTATGAAAGTCAAGGTCTATTCTACGGACCAGTGTCCGTTCTGCCACATGGCCAAGGACTACCTCCAAGCCAAAGGCGTGGAGTTCGAGGACGTGAACGTGGGCGAGGACCGCGCCGCTGCTGATGAAATGGTGGAAAAGTCCGGGCAGATGGGGGTGCCGGTGCTCGACATAGCCGGCGAAATCATAGTTGGGTTCGACGTGCCCCGCATCGACGCCGCGCTCGGAAGGACGAAGGCCGTGAAAGGGACAAAGGGCTTGAAACGCGGGAAAGCCAAGGCTGCCGCGAAGGACGTGTACGACGTCATCGTCATCGGCGGGTCGGCCGCAGGACTCACGGCCGCGGTGTACGCTGCGCGCCGCAACCTGAGGACGCTGGTACTGTCGAAGGATATAGGTGGCCAGATGGCCGCGGTGAACAGCATATGCAACTATCCGGGGTTCGAGGACGTTTCGGGCGGCGAGCTCGTCAAGGCGATGGAGGCCCAGGCAAGGGCGTCGGGCGCGGAGATAGTCCTGAAGGAGGTTGTCGAGCTGGACGAGGCGGATGGAATCACCGGCGATAAAATTTTCTCGGCTAAAGCATGCGGCGGCGAGAAGTGCGAAGAGTACGCCGGCCGCACGGTCGTGCTTGCGATGGGCAAGACCCCGCGCAGTCTGGGCGTGCCGGGCGAGAGCGACTTCGTTGGCAGGGGCGTCAGCTACTGCGTCACGTGCGACGCGCCGCTGTTCAAGGGCAAGGATGTGGCTGTGGTGGGCGGTGGCAATTCGGCGATAGACGCTGCGCTCGTGCTGGCCGCGGTCGCGCGCAAGGTCTACGTCATACACAGGCGCGCGGAGTTCCGGGCTTTCGAGAACGCGGTCGAGGCCGCGAAGCGCAGGAGGAGCGTGGAGTTCGTGCTGGACTCGGCCGTGACCGGGATAAAGGGCAGGAAGTTCGTCGAGTCTATGACGGTCGAGAACAGTAAGACGGGCGAATCCTCGGAACTCAGGGTCGACGGAGTTTTTGTGGAGATAGGTTCGGACGTCAACACGAAGTTCGTGCAGCACCTGGTAGAGCTGGACGAGAGCGGCCAGGTGAAGACCGGCAAGAACGGCGAGACATCGCGCGCGGGCGTGTTCGCAGCCGGCGACGTGACCGACACGCCGTTCAAGCAGATCGTGGTCGCGGCGGGCGACGGGTGCAAGGCCGCGCTGTCCGCGTACAACCACATCCACGGGTTCGAGAGCAAGTACGTCGCGGATTGGAGCAAGCAGAACATCAACAACAATAAACAATAAACAAGTGTGCGCTATGCCTCTGAAAACCGATTGCGGGATAGAGTACGACGAGTTCGGGCCTGAGAAAATCCTCGAAGTGTACGACCCGGGCACGGGCATGCGCGGGTTCGTCGTGGTGGACAACACCGCCGCGGGCCCGGGCAAGGGCGGCATACGCATGACACCAACGGTTACTGCGACGGAAGTCTATAAGCTCGCGCGCACCATGACGTGGAAGTGCGCGATGGCCGAGCTGCCTTTCGGCGGAGCAAAGGGCGGGATGGTCCTACCTGCGGGCACGGACAAAGCGAAGAAGGAGCAGCTCGTACGGGCATACGCGCGCGCGATGAAGGTCGTTGCGCCGGCGCAGTGGGTCGCTGCCCCGGACATCAACAGCGGCGAGGAGGAGATGCGCTGGTTCGCCGAGGAGAACGGGTCGCGGCAGAGCTGCACGGGCAAGCCCGCGGACATGGGCGGCATACCGCACGAGCTAGGCTCGACGGGGTTCGGCGTTTATCATTCGACGCTCGTAGCATTGGAGCACGCGGGCATCCCGGTAAAGGACGCGACCATCGCCATCGAGGGGTTCGGCAACGTGAGCAGCTTCGCTGCGAAATACCTGGCCGAGGCCGGCGCGAAGATAGTCGCGGTAAGCGACAGCAAGGGGATGGTGTACAACGAAGACGGTCTGGATTTTGAAACGCTCGTGAAGGTGAAGAAGGAGACCGGCGCGGTGAAGAACTACACGCCCGGCGAGGTCCTGCCGAACGAGAAGCTGTTCGGGCTGGACGCGGACGTGGTCGTGCCGGGCGCCATGCCCGACGTGATAACGGAGAGGAACTGGAAGGACGTCAAGGCGCGGATAATCGTCGAGGCAGCGAACATACCGATCAGGCCGGAAATCGAGAGGAAGCTCGCGGAGAAAGGCGTTTTGATCGTGCCGGACTTCGTAGCGAACGCGGGCGGGGTGATATCGTCGTACGTGGAGTACGCGGGCGGGACGCCCGAGCAGATGTTCCGCGAGGTCGAAAGCCGCGTGAAGAAGAACACGAAGCTCGTTCTCGAGAAAGCCAAGCGCGAGGGCAGGCACACGCGCGACGCCGCGATGGAGATAGCGATGGAGCGCGTGCGCGATGCCATATCCGCACGGAATCGTTAAGCATAAGTTTTCTTCCGAGAATTAGTAATCATGCCGAAGGCCGCCGTGGTCGGTGCCGAGAAAGCCATGGTCGAACGCGAGCTGGAGCGCCGCGGCTTCGTCCTGGACAAGTTCAAGCCCGACGTCGTGGTGTCGATAGGCGGCGACGGATCGGCGCTCGTGGCCGAGCATCTTTATCCGGGCGTGCCGAGGCTGACTATAAAGCACAGCAAGCGCTGCGCGAAGTGCGAGGTCGGCGGCACGCACAACCTCGCGGAGGTCATAGGCAAGCTCGCGGACAAGAAATACAGTGTCGTGGAGGATATCAAGGTCGAGGGCAGCGTGGGGTCGCCGGGCAGCAATGACCGCACCGAACGGCTGACGGGATTGAACGAGATAAACGTCGCGCACGCGCTGCCGACCAAGGCGATACGCTTCGACGTCCTGATCGACGGCCGCGCAGTCGCGACGGACGTCATCGGCGACGGGGTGCTCGTGGCCACGCCGTACGGGAGCACGGCCTACTTCCGCACTATCACCGGCCGCAGGTTCTCGAAGGGGTTGGGCGTGGCGCTGAACAACGCCAATAAGAAGCCGAAGTACCGCTTCGGGCCGGATAGCGCGGAGGTGAGGATAATAGTCAACCGCGGGCCCGCGATCATGTGCGCCGACAACAACACGACGATGGTCCAGCTGGCGGACGGCGACGTAGTTACCGTGCGCAAGTCGAAATCAAGGGCGAGGATAATCGAGCTCGCAGGCGAGGAGAGGAAGGTCGGTCTTTGAAGCGAAGCGGCGCGGCTTGCCTGCTTTTACCTGCTTTATTCCACTTCGTTCTATTTGACCGTTATCGCGGAAACCGGGCAGCTCTCGGCAACCGACTTGCAGTCACAGTCGCAGCTGTCGCTGTCGCATCCCTTCGCGTCCTTCACGTGCGCCTTGCCGTCGTCCTTCAGCTCGAACGCGTCCGGGCACATGCTTACGCACAGGCCGCATCCGATGCACTTGTCCGCGTCTATCTTCACGGCCATCTCCAGCGCCTCCGGCAAAAATTTCGTTTAACACTTCTTCGGGTCCCACGATTTAATAATGCATCAACAAGGTATCAGTACTGTATCCCCGGCTTCGCCACCATCTCCTTCGGGTGCTTGTCGTCCACGATGATGTTCACAAAGTCAGCCGCGTCCCAGAGCTCCTCGGGCGCGTAGCGGCCGGTCAGCACCACGTCGGTCTTCGGCGGCAGGTTCGTCAGGAAGTCTATGACCTTCTTCTTGTCGAGCAACTTGCGGTTCAGCGCGATCGTTATCTCGTCCAGTATCAGGACGTGCGGCTTCTTCTGCTTGACAACGCGCTTGGCGAACTCGAACCCCTTCTCCGCCAGCCTGCGGTCGCGCTCGTCCAGTTCCTTGAAGCCGACCCATCCCTTGCGGCCGAACTGGTGGATCTCGTAGTAAGGCTTCAACCGGTTCCGTATCTTGTACTCGCCGGTGTTCTTCCACCATTTCAGGAACTGTATAACCACCACCCTCTTCCTGTGGCCGACGCACCGCATGGCGATGCCGAGCGCGTTGGTGGTCTTGCCCGCTCCCGTGCCGGTGTACAGGTACACCATGCCGCGCCTCTTGCCGTTGAACTGCCTGGCGGCTTTCGTTTTCGACTTTGGCTTTTTCCCAGAACCCTTCCCTGCCATCGTGACACCAGACGCTTTCAAATAATTACCACGGCCGCTTTTAATCGTTTTGTGTCCTGCGATATGCGGGTTACCGCGCTCACCCAAGAGCGGACGCGGCGAGGCCGTACAGTCCCTTGAGCACGGCGGCGACCCTCACGAACGACACGAACGGCGCCACAGCCGGCGCGGACGCATAGCCGAGCGATATCGCACCGAGCGCAATGCCCGTGAGCACGTCGACCGCGCACAGCGCGAGGAAGAACGGGTTGAGGTTCCTGGACGCGACGCTCGTCAGCAGGAAGAACCCGCCCTTGGCGAGCACGTAGAGCATCAGGTAGAGCACCGCGGCCTCCGAGAACGGGTTGAACAGGAGGTACGCGGCGAACACGTCGAGCGCGCCCAGCGCTGCGAAAACAGCGTCCATACTCAAACACATGGTAAGCGCAGGATAAAAATGCTCGCATCAAACGGTTCGCGTTGACTGCATGGCACGAGTCATATCGTGCACTTGGGGCATCCGCCGGCCGAGTACGAATAGTCGCTCGTGCCGTTGGACTCCCGTGTCATCGGGTTCCTCGGCTGGACGGTCTCGACCTTCAGTATCTGCTTGTCTCGGCTGCCGTAGCGGTACACCGTTATGCCCTTGCAGTTCAGCTTCCACGCGAGCATGAACGCCTTCTCCACGTCGTGCGGCGTGGCGTAGTTGGAGAAGTTTATTGTCTTGGACACGGCGTTGTCGGTGTACTTCTGGAACGCGGCCTGTATCCGCACGTGCCACTCCGGCTCTATCTCGAGCGCCGTGATAAATACGCGCCGCACGTCCTCGGGTATGTCCTGCACGTTCTGCACGCTTCCGGACTGCGTCACCTTCTTGACCAGCTCCTCGGTGTACAGCCCGCGCTCGATCATCGCGGTCTCGAACATCGGGTTTATCTCCACTAGCTCGTGCCCGAGGCTCTCGCTGACGTCCCGCGTGTACGCGACCGCGAATATGGGCTCGACGCCCG
The DNA here is from genome assembly GCA_043818155.1 of Candidatus Aenigmatarchaeota archaeon. Classification (GTDB taxonomy): domain Archaea; phylum Aenigmatarchaeota; class Aenigmatarchaeia; order CG10238-14; family SCSR01; genus JAPLUY01. The sequence goes on from JBDRGB010000001.1 coordinate 8,892, forward strand.
ACGAGCATGCGGCTATCACGCTTATCGTGCCGGTCGGCGCCACGGTCGTGGTCGTGGCGTTGCGCATGTGCTTGTAACGCTTCGCCAACGTGCTCTTCTCGAAGCCGACGAAATCGCCCTTCTCCGCGCCGAGCTCCTCGGACATGGCTTTGGACTCTTCCTGTATGAACTTCATGACCTTCTCGGCAACCTGTATGGCCTCGTTCGAATTGTACGGCACGCCCATCTTGATGAGCATGTCCGCGAAGCCCATGACGCCCAGTCCTATCTTGCGGTTCGTCCGCGTCATCTCCTCTATCTCCGGAACCGGGTACTTGTTGACTTCCACCACGTTGTCGAGGAAGCGCACGGCCAGGCGCACGGTGCGGCGCAGCTTTTCCCAGTCGATGTCGCCGTTCGTCATCATGCGCTCCAGGTTTATCGAGCCGAGGTTGCACGATTCGTACGAGAGCAGGGGCTGCTCGCCGCACGGGTTCGTGGACTCGATCTCGCCGAGTGCGGGCGTCGGGTTTGCCGCGTTCACCTTGTTTATGAAAACCACGCCGGGCTCGCCGTTCTTCCACGCCATCATGACCATGAGGTTGAACACCGCGCGCGCGGGCATGCTCTTGCCCGGCTTTTTGTCCCTCGGGTTTATCAGGTCGTACTCGCCGTTCCTCTCCACTGCCTGCATGAACTTGTCCGTCACCGCAACGGAGATGTTGAAGTTGCTGAGTATGCCTTCGCGCTCCTTGGCGGTGATGAACTCGAGTATGTCCGGGTGGTCGACGCGCAGCATGCCCATGTTCGCGCCCCTGCGCTTGCCTCCCTGCTTGATGACCTCCGTTGCTGCATTAAAGACCTGCATGAACGACAGCGGGCCCGAGGCTATGCCGCCCGTGCTGCGCACGACGTCGCCCTTGGGCCGCAGCCTCGAGAACGAGAACCCCGTGCCGCCGCCCGACTTGTGGATGATCGCCGTGTACTTGATCGAGTCGAATATCCCGCTTATCGAGTCTGGCACGGGCAGCACGAAGCACGCCGACAGCTGGCCGAGGTCGGTGCCGGCGTTCATGAGCGTGGGACTGTTGGGCATGAACTCGCGGTTCACCATCATCCGATAAAAGGCGTCCTCGTACTCCTTCACGCGCTCCTCCCCGCCGTGCTGCGCCTCCGGCTCGGCTATAGCTCTCGCCACGCGCCTGAAGAGCTGCGCCGTGCTCTCCACGATGTTGCGCTCCTCGTCGCGCCGCAGGTACCTGCTCGCCATGACTTTGATGGCATTGAGGCTCAGCTTCAGCTCGTCGTTCACGCCGAGCATGGACTTCATCTTCCTGCCCTCGGCGCGTTTCTGGCGGTACAGTATGTACGCCTTCGCGACCGCGGCGTGCCCTTCCTCTATGAGCACCTTCTCGGTCGCGTCCTGTACGTCCTCGACGCTGGGCACGTTCCCGTCGCCGAACTTTTCCTCGAGCAGCTTCACCACCGACGCGGCAAGCTCGTCGGCGCGCTTGCGGTCCTTGCCACCGACGGACTCTGCCGCCTTCCATACGGCTAGCGCAATCTTGCTTTCGTCGAAGTCGACGATGCGGCCGTCGCGCTTCTTGACCTTAGAAATGATAGACATTTTGATACCGTCCTGACACGCATCCGGCGCGGCGTGAATAGAAGTTTAATATCCGTTTAAATATTAATTTTGATGTTGCGACCTATGTCATGCATATGTGAAATGACTGCTCGGTCGTGCTGAGCGAATCGAGCGCTCGGTCGCATCGGCCAGAAAAAGGACGTGCGCGGCAGCCGCCGGCATCTACTTTCTCCTCGTAGTTCTCCTTCCGCGCCTCGGCGATTTCGCAGCCTGCTGCTCGCTGGCGGACACCGCGACCGAGGGCTCTTCGAAAGACCCTTCCTTCATGAAGTCGGATATCTTGTACGCAAAGTCCTCGTCCTTCTGCACATCTCCGCGGCTCTTCAGTATCTCGCGGGCAAGCACCCAGAACAGCACGGATATAGACTTGGCGCTCTTGTTGTTCGCTGGTATCACGAGGTCTATCCGGTTCGTCTCGTTGGAGGTGCCGCACACCCCCACGACCGGCACCCGCGCGGTCGTGGCCTCGTCCATGACCTGGTGGTCGTACAGCGGGTCGACGACCACGATCGCATCGGCCTCGAAGAAGCTCTTGTACTGCGGGTTCGTCAGCGTGCCGGGCATGAATCTGCCCTTGACCACGCGGCCGCCGACTGCCTCGCCGAACTTTTCGATCGCGGTGTGCGCGATGTTCTTCCTGCCCACGACCATTATGTTCTTCGCGCGTCCCAGGAAACCGGCGGCTATGCGTAGCCTCTCGTCTATCATCTGGAGGTTCATGACCGCCAGGCCGTCCGGCCGTATCTTGTAGACGAACCTGCGCATGTGCTGCGACTTCTGCTTCATCCCTATATGTATCCCGGATGCGAGGTACGTCTGGCTCGGGACCAGTAGCTCTGTTGCCATGTGTGTCTACACCGCCTTTCCGCCAATCCCGCGCGCTGACCGCGGATTTTGACAGTTCTTTATTTGTCGTCGTACTTTTATAAAGGTTCACAGCACGGGCAGGGCGCAGGAAACCGGGGTTTCGCGTGTCCTGTCTTATCCTATGTAGGTGAGGTCCTTGTCGTCCTTCTTCGCTGCCTCGGGCATCTGCTGCTTGAGCAGCTGCATCATGGCGTTCTGCTGCACCGCCTCCACGCGCTTAATGAAGGCCTCCATCTCCTTGACCTTCTTCTGTATGCGGCTCGTGTCTATCTTGACCTTGAGCACGCGCGCCAGCACGCGCAGCACAGCCTCAGCGGCCTTCGGATCCGGTATGAGCGGCACGCCCGACGTCTCTCCGAGAACGCAGATCCCGTCCATGCCGTACTGTCTGCCGAGCCCTATAAGCAGTCCGGCCGCGCCCACGATCGTGCCCACGCGGTCGCCGGCGTTGAAGTCTATGCCCAGATCCTTGTGCCTCTTGGCCACGGCCATGTCGTTCACTACGCCCACGACCTTCGGCGCGTCCTTCTTGTGGCCGATGCCGAGCCCTGCCAGCGTGAACACCTCGGCCACGCCGAGCGCCTTCGCGTACTGCAGTATCGCGTCCGCTATCTCGTAATGGCCCTCCGGGTTTATGCTCTGCGAGTCGCCTATAAGGATCACGATGTCCCGCTGCCCAGGCTTCCCGCCGCGCCAGTAGTAGAACTCGTTGTTTATCACGTGCACGGCCGAACCCTTCTGCAGCAGCACGAACGGCATGAAGTGCGAGCTGTTCAGCTCCGCGAACTTCGTCGCCTTCAGCTCCTCTATCAGGTAGCCGGCTGCTATGCGGCCGACGTTGCCGACGCCCGGCAGCCCGACTATTAGCACGGGATTCTTCAGCTTCGGCTTCTGCAGCTCGTTTATCTTCGTGGTCACGTCGCGCACCTGTCCGGCTGTCTAATAATTGCACTCGCTGTTAATTATAATTATATCATGCTTCGCACGCTTCGCCGGCCGCGGGCTTTCCGAATTTCGCAGCGCGCCTGTACCTGCCGTACCTGTCCTCCGGCGAGAACGACGGAGGCATCGGGCTCTTCGTAGATGCCCCGCACTTGGGGCAGGCGTCCTTCATGGTGTACGTCCAGCATGCACCGCACCTCTTCAGCTTCATGAATAAAACCGCCAGCGCCCCGTTGCTATTTCCCTATCTCGTAGCTGGCCTTGCCGCCGAGCCTCTCCATCTCCTTCACGGCAGCGCCGAGCGCCTCCACGAGCTTCCTCTTGCCCTCCTTCGGCGTCTTCGTTCTTATCTGCGCCATGTACTTGGGCGCTGATATGTACTTCACCACGGCGCCGCTCTCCTTCTCGAAACCGGCCAGCACCCCGGCCACCTGCTTCACCCCGTCCCCCGCGGTGCTGCTCATCTCGACGACCGCCTTGATCTCGACCTCCTTTTCCTGGAAGTTCTTCCGCAGCACCTCCATGAGCGCTTCCTTCCACGGCGCTTCGATGCCCGCCTCGTCCGCGATGCCCGGGTCGTCCGCCGTTTCCTCGAGCGCCTCGTACGCGTCGTCGAACCTGTTCAGCGCAGCCAGCTTAGGGATGATGGCGTCCTCCGCGTCCTTCTCCACCATATCCTTGCCGACACGCCTCGCGATCTGCATTAGCATGCCGGTGATGCGCTTGTTCTTCCTGTCCGTCTCGGTCTTCTCGCGCTGGTCGAACTTGCTCACGCGCTTGACGCTGAGGTTTATGAAGCCCTTCTCGCGGTCGATGCGCACCACGCGCGTGATGTACTGCTTTCCCTGCTTGACGAACTTGCGTATGTCCTTGACCCACTTGCCCGCGACCTCGGAGATGTGTATCATCCCCTCGACCGGCTTTCCGTCCGGCGTCTCCCACTCGTCGAGCGTGCACCACGCCGCGAAAGGCGTGACCCTGGTCACCGTGCAGAGCACGAGCTCGTTCCACCGCGGTACGCCCTTCTTCTTCGCCATGTTAAATATTCTTTGGACTAACTGATTTAAAAACGAATAATCTTTCTGTGCGTGCGCAGGAAGCTTTAAATTATAACGCCGTTATATATTTTCAACGGGAAAGAGGCGGAACCATGGCGGACGAGAGCAGAACCGAAAATCCGAAAGCGGAAGTGAAGCGCAGCCGGTACGGTCCGTACACGGACGTAGTCATAGACCATTTCCACAACCCGCGCAACCATGGCGAGATCGCGGACGCGGACGGGGTCAGCAAGGTGGGCAGCCCGATATGCGGGGACGAGCTGTGGATGTACATCAAGGTCGGCAATAACGCTGCCGGCGAGCCTTTCGTCGAGGACGTCAAGTTCCAGAGCTTCGGATGCGCCGCGGCCGTCGCGACCGGGAGCATGGTAACCGAGCTCGCGAAGGGAAAGACGCTTGTCGAAGCGTTGAAGATAAGCCGCAAGGACGTCGGCGCCGCGCTGGGCGGGCTGCCGATGGTCAAGATACACTGTTCGCTGCTGTCCACGGACGCGCTGCACGAGGCGATATACCAGTACTACGTGAAGCACGG
>JBDRGB010000002.1:0-6629 GCA_043818155.1 Candidatus Aenigmatarchaeota archaeon
CATAATATCCAGCTTTTACGGCATGAACATAGGCCTCCCGCTACAGGCCGACCCGATGGCGTTCTTGTACATACTCCTCGTGTCGTTCTTCATATCCGTGTCCATAGCGCTGCTATTCCTGAGGAAAGGTTGGCTTTAGAAATTTTATGCTGACGTGAAACTTCGCTCAGTTGAGAACCCACACATGATAGTTAAGCACGGCCGCAAAGCTTACCCACGCGAGGTACGGTAGCATCAAATACGCGGCCCGATTGTCGGTTTCCTTGAATTTCAGGGTGGTGTAGGCTATGGCGGCCCACAGCACGACTATCTCGACGAAAGCCGCTGCGGGCAATCGCAGACCGAAGAACAGCAGCGACCACAAAACGTTGAGCGCGAGCTGCAGCCCGAAAGCTGCGATGGCATGCCTAGTTCTCTTCCCGTACCCTTTCTTCCATACGAGATAGAGCGCGATGCCCATCATCGCGAAAAGCGTTATCCAGACGGGCGCGAACACCCAGTTCGGCGGCGAGAACCACGGCTTCCTGAGGTCGGCGTACCACGTAGCTATCGAAGGCGTCGTGAACACGGAGCCGACGGCTCCCGCGAGTTGGCAGACCGCGATTGATGCCAGAAACTTGATTTGCCTGCTGAGTTTCATCCGACCATCGAATAAACTTTTGTAGGAGTTTGTATTAAACCTATCCGACCGTGAAGCTCTTCCTCATTTCGTCCGGCACCTCGAACGCGCGCAGGTGCAGGCCCGCGTCGCAGTACGCCCACGCTATAACGACCGCTTCGAAGGCGCGCACGTCGTCGCCCTTCTCTAGGAAGTGCTTGGCGTCCGAGAAGTACGAGACAGCTAGGTTGTAGAGTTCCATCGCGTCCGCGTTCACGACCTTCAACTCCTTGAACACCTCATCCATGCGGCCGACCTCCTTCTCCGCCATCCGCTTCAGCTCGTCCGTTGGCATAAGAGCTATAACGCGGCGTAATGCTTTAAAACCCCACCCACCAATTAGAATGAAACGCGATGAGTGGTTTCGCATGTACGGCGATAAAAGCTTGGTCGGAAGGAAGGCACTCTTCGGCCGGAACGTGGGCAGGAAGCCCGACAACGAGTTCAAGCACAGGCCCGGCCAGTGGGAGAAGTGCGTGATATTCGACTTCGACGGCACCGTGGCGGACACGTACGGCGTGGCTCTGAAGATACTGCACGACATAGCGGAATCGCGCAGGACCGAGCCGCCGAAGGACATCGAGAGCCTGCGCATGATGAGCGCGGCAGAGATAATAAGGAAATACAGGCTGTCCGTGGTGGACCTGATACTTTTCGAGAAGAAGTACGAGGACGGGGTCTACCGCCGCATACGGAGCATACGGCCGTTCGCCGGGCTGAAGGCCGTGCTGCGGAAGCTCGACAGGAGCTACGGTCTCGGCATAATCAGCTCCAACAGGCGGGAGAACGTGTTCGCGTTCCTCCACAACACCGGGCTGGACAAGTACTTCGACTTCTTGGAGACGGGCAGCCCGCTGCTCGGCAAGGCTCGCAGGATAAATGCCATAATGAAGAAACACGGATACAGGAAGAGCGACGTGGTGTACGTGGGCGACGAGGTTCGCGACATCGAGGCCGCGAAGAAGGTTGGCATAAAGGTCATAGCGGTCGGCTGGGGGTTCAACAGCACCAAGCGCCTGAAGGCCGCGAGGCCGAGCTTTTTCGTTTCCAGGCCGGCGCAACTCGTCAGGGTGGCAAAGGCGGCCGTGCGCTAACCGCATCAGGACCGACGTTGTCCAAGAAATTCCGCACCACAGCCGCGAATTTCGCGCAAAAAACCATCGCAATTATTTATACTTCGGCGATAATATAGAAAATAGCACTATGTTGAGGACGTTACCGTATGGTCGTCGAGTCTGATCCTGAGGAACCACCGCCCACTGTTTTCTACATAAAAACTGACCGGCGGGAAGCGGTCCGTTGCGTTGTGGCGCGGAAAGTGCGGCGCCGGAACATCGGTTCTACTTTACGCGTTTGTCCGTTTTCCGCTTGCGAAAGCTACCAAGGGCTTCGCATATGCGCGCTAGCTTGAAAAAAGACGCATATTTGCAAAGAGGTCAAAAAAAATGTTGTACGAGCTTCTGCTGGTACTGAAGTGGATGCCGAAGGTCACGCTGGCCTACGCCGCGTTCTCCTTCATGAACGGGATGGCCACCAACAACTTCATACTGGGCCTGACCCTGTTCTTCGACCTGCTGGACTACATACCCATGGACTGAATGGGATGGGAACGAGGCGCTGGCTTCACCCGGGCGCCGGTACGAGAGAAGCGGCTTGCGCAAGAGCCGCACGCCGAATGTTGTTTTTACGTCCACGCCTTCTTCGGGTCGTACCGCTTCATCAGGAGCGAGTTCGTGACTACCGACACGGAGCTGAACGCCATGGCAGCCGCAGCTATCATCGGGTTGAGTAAGAACCCGAAGAGCGGGTACAGCACTCCAGCCGCGATCGGAATGCCGACCATGTTGTAGAAGAAGGCCCAGAACAGGTTTTGGCGGATTTTGTTTATCGTATAACTGCTCAGATCGATTGCTGTCACAACATCGCGCAAATCATCCTTTATCAAAACTATCCTGCCGGTCTCCATGGCAATATCCGTGCCTGAACCAATCGCTATTCCCACATCTGCCTGCGCAAGCGCGGGAGCGTCGTTTATACCGTCGCCCACAAAAGCAACTGTCCTACCTCCGCTTTGCAGTTCTTTGACCTTCTTTGCTTTGTCGGCAGGGAGCACTTGTGCCATGATGTTGCTCTCGTCTATGCCCACACGATTTGCGATTGCTTTGGCTGTGCGCTCGTTGTCACCAGTGATGAGCCAGACTTCTTTATGCATTTTTTTAAGCTGTTCGACAGCTTCTTCGGAAAACTCCTTCAATGTGTCTGCCACCGCTATCAATCCTATAGCTTTTTTATCCTTCGCCACAATAACAACCGTCTTTCCCTCGTTTTCCATTTTTTCCATTTCCCCTTCAAGGCCGGATATGTCTGTTTTGTTGTCTTTCAGAAACTTCCGGTTGCCGACAAATACCCAGTTCTTCAAATATTTTGCCTTTATGCCATGACCTGCGATCGTCTGGTAGGAAGAAGCTTTGGATATCTTCATTTTTCGTTTCTCGGCTTCCTTTACTATCGCATCTCCTATCGGATGTTCGGAGCCCCTTTCGACTATGGCCGCCAGCCTCAATACGTCTTTCTTATCATGTCTTTCGGTTGTTGCGATGTCAGTCACACTCGGTTCGCCTTTTGTGAGCGTGCCGGTTTTGTCAAAGATTATTGTCTGGAGTTTGTGCGCTGTTTCCAAGGCATCAGCTCCTTTTATCAAAATCCCATTTTCCGCTCCCAACCCCGTGCCGACCATTATTGCTGTGGGTGTTGCAAGCCCCAAGGCGCACGGACATGCTATAATCAAAACCGCTATCAAAGCTGTCAGCGCAAAAACAAACGGCATCTTCGCTAGGAAGAACCAATATCCAAATGCTATAACAGCTATTGCGATGACTGTAGGCACAAAATATAGTGAAACCTTATCGGCAAGCAGTTGTATGGGTGCCTTGGACGCCTGCGCTTCCTCGACTATCTTTATTATGTTAGCCAGCACTGTATGCTCGCCGACAGCGGTCGCTTTGAACTTCAACATCCCCGATTTGTTCATAGTGGCTCCAATGAGTTTGTCGCCCTTTTTCTTTGTAACTGGCATGCTTTCTCCAGTTATCACCTTTTCATCTACTGCAGAAATGCCTTCAATGACAACGCCATCAACCTGTATCTTTTCTCCAGGCCTGACAAATATCATATCACCTACTTGAACCTCTCCTATCGGAATCTCAATTTCTTTACCGGCCCTCATCACTTTTGCTGTTTTTGTCTGTAAACCGATTAATTTTTTCAATGCTTCAGAAGCCCTTCCCTTGGTGACTGCTTCCAAATATTTACCGAGTAATATAAAGACAAGGATAAAAGCCGCTATTTCATAATATAACGCTTCTAGACCATAGTTGCTTACGCCAAACCATATCACCAAAGAGACAGCTATGCTATAGATATACGCGGCGCTTGTACCAATGAAGATTAAAGAATCCATGTTTGGGGTTTTTCTGAGCAGACTTTTGAACCCGGATGTATAAAGGTTGAATGCCGCTATTATTACGGGTGTCGTTAAAATAAGCTGGATTAAAGCTTGTGCAGCTACATCCTTTATGTACGGAACCGGCAATCCTACCATCCAGCCCATAGAAAAATAAAGCAATGGTATTCCAAATATCAGACTGGCAATGAATCTTCTCTTTAAATTCCGAATCTCTCTTTCTCTAAGCTCTTTTTCCCTGTCAGTTGTCGCTACTTTTATTTCATGATGCTCGCCGTGCATTTCCTGTTTGGCGTGTTCCCCCACCGGCTCTAAAACACTGTAACCTGTGTCTGATATCACTCCTTTAAGCTTTTCCAGGTCCACAGTCGCTGGGTCGTAGGTTATGTATGCTTTATCCGATGCATAATTTACGTTCGCACCGCTCACGCCTTCTGTCCTTTTCAAAGCGCTCTCTATGTTGACAGCGCAGCTGGCGCAGTGCATGCCGACGATCGGCACGATCACCTTCTTCGCAGCCGCTGCTTCTCCGGCTTCCTTCGCGGGCTTCGGATGCCCCCTTCCGCCTTTAATGTTGTGTCCCATGCAAATACCAGTTGTGATTTATTATTAAAATTTCCAGGGATAAAACCCCGGCAAGCCCTTTCAAGGCCGACGGCCTAGCCGTCGCAGCCTCCGCTTCCGCCTCCGCACCCACATCCGCAGGAGCCCTCGAACTCCGGTTCCTGCTGCGTTCGGGGTTGGGGGGATGCCGCCGTGCCCGAGGAAGCAGACGAAGAAGATTCCCCGAGCACGGTGGCCTTGTATACGTTGAACACGTCTATGGCAAGTATTTCGCTCTTGGAAGCGACGGCCGGGTCATATGCCACGTTGAAGGTGTTGGAACCCGCGAAGTTCACGGACCTGACGCCCGGCAGCTTCCTGAGCTCGCCGGTTATCAGCGGCGCGTGGCCCGAACATGGTATGTCCACGCGCATGGTGAGCGATGAGAGGCCTGTGCCAGGCGAGCCGCCGACCAGCCCGACATCGCCCGTCATCGGCAACCCCGACACAGCTTGGCCGAAGCTCACGTTGGCGAGCGCCGGGAATACGAAGAAGAAGAGCGCAATGTTTATCATTATGGTCGTGCCGTACATTGCCGCGAGGTACTTCCATTTCCTATGCAGCGTGTTCCTGGCCACGTTGACCTCGAACTGGCCGCCTGACCCGCCGAAGGATATGAAGCCCTGCTGCCTCAGGTATAGCACCGAGGATATGGTCGCGAACACGAACGAGACGCCTATCAATATGTAGAAGAAGTACGGGTTCATCAGCAGCGGCTTGAATAGTTCCGTGGCGACGGTAACGCCGAGCACGGTCGCGACGATGAATCCTATGCATCCGATGTGCGGCACGATCCCGTAGGCTATGGCCTGCAATACGCCTCCGCGCGCGCCGGCTGGAGAAGGAGAGGGAGAGGGATTGCGCGGGCGCTCGGAACCGACCCCGTATCCCAATCCCGTTATTTCTTCCTCCATATCAGCAACGCTGATTTGCTTCGGGTCGTACCTTATGCTAGCCTCTTCGTTCGGCATGCTCACCTTCACCCTTTCGACGCCCTTCAGCCTCGACAGCCTCGACTCGACCTTCTCAGCGCAACTTTTGCAATGCATTCCCATAATTTTGATAACATCATCTTTCATTTGAACACCCCATGTATCAATCCCATTCCTGTTTCAAACTTCAATCCCAAATTCCATCCTGTCAATTGTTAGGCTTCCGCCGCCCGGACCGGACGAACCTTTCGAATTTGTATTCGCAGCTTTCGCAACAAAACTCCTTTCCTCTCCAGGTTTCCATGCCGCAGAGCCTGCAATAGTTCCGCTTCGCGACCTTGCCGTTTTTGCCTATCTGCGCGTCGCTGTTGCTCGATATCGTCCGCCTGCACACCGGACATTTCGGGAAGCCCGAACGATGGCCGAGCATCTTAGTGCCGAACATGATAGGATTGATGCAAGAAACAGCAGATAAGCAATCGCGTGAAACTAGTTTCAGTCGCTTTCAGCGCTTCAGCGTCACGACGTTCGCCATCCCGCGACGCCTGCGCTCCACCAGGCCCATGCTCTCCAGCCTGTCCAGCACGCGCGTGACCTTCACCTTGTTCATGCCCGTGCCCGTGACCAGCTTGGATTGGAGCACATCCCCTCCGGCGTCCACCACGCGCTCGAATAAATTCCTCTCGTCGTTCGAGAGCTTTGTCATCGCGTCCCTGTAATTATCCCTGCTCACCTTCCGCGGTTCGATCTGTTCGTGTATGCGCTTTATCCTGGTGACGATTTTCTCCTCCTCGCCGAAGAAAACGAGGTAAACGCCGATGAGTGCGACGAACGCCGTTATGCCTATGCTCATGTTCGTCTGGAAATCGATGGTCCCCCACATCGGGCAGGACGTTCCATGCGAGCAGGACGTACTTACTATCTCGGTCATGCCGCGGTTGAACGAGTAGATTATGAAAACCATGAGCAGCGC
>JBDRGB010000003.1:0-10159 GCA_043818155.1 Candidatus Aenigmatarchaeota archaeon
CACCCGAACTCCGTCTTCACCGGCGCCTGCGTCGTCTGCCCCTTCTCAAGGGCGAACGCAGCGCGCTCGAACTCGCGGACCATCATGCCGCGGCCGAACACGCCAAGGTCGCCTCCGCGCTTGCCCGACGGGCACTCCGACTTGTCCTGCGCCAGCTTCGCGAAGCTAACGCCTTTGCCTATTTGGTCGAGCAGGAGCTTCGCCTCCGCTTCCGTCTTAACCAGTATGTGCGCGCAACGTATATTGTCTGCCATGAAAAGCACCTCCTAAAAGAATTAAATAGCCCACTGACAAATAATGATTATGGCCGCTGGTAAGCAACCTCTGAACGAACTCAGCGAAATGGCCAAGTTCATTTATACGGTGTTATCAGAAAATCCTACTGAATTCCCCGGACGCTCCTACGGGCCGGACAAGATAGTCGAAATTATAGAAAAACTCTATAAGGAGGAGCCTATAGAGATTCCCAGGAGCGGTATGTACCGAATAAAACTTAAGGACCCGTCTGGCGGGCCGGGCTCCGAAATAGGATACATAGAAAATGGGCGGCTGCACATAGGCGGTTGGAGATCGCCCATGCGCGGCGAACTGTACGGCATAGGCAGGAACACATACTTCAAAAAAGAAGGTGACGAAATAGTTAGCAGGCGTCTGGAGAGGCGGCTAGACAGCTATGTCTCCAGGATGCAGGCCATAATCAAGCCGCACGAAGACCGTGTGGAGATTTTCAACGTCGGATTGAACACCATAGAAGTGGAGAACGCCTCAGGCAATAAACTCAAAAAGGGAGGCGACATCAACAACGAGACGTTCATAGTGGCGCTGATGATATTGGCATTCAGCCTGCCGGCAATCATGCTCGCCTACGCCAAGCCCGCCGACATTTCTGTAACTATGATGGTAACGGTCACGCAGGACATCGGCTTCCCGCTGCTTTCGGTTGTCACGATAGCCGCACTGGCTTTTCTGTTAAAGAACGATTTGGCCGCGTCGTTCTCGAGGATGCCGGCGAGGAAACCCGTGTCCCGCAAGTCCAAATCCAAACGAAAGCCGGGCAGGAAGAAGGCCAAACGGAGAAAGTAAGATTATCTTTCTCCAATCTCCCCCTATGCTCTGGCGGTCTTCTTTCGATGCCGTTCAAATCGGACGCATGAACGTATATAAGCTAATTCGTGCATAGAAAAAAGTAATTTCATGAGTTCAAGACATGAGAGGTGAAAAGAACAGATGTCTTGGGAAGACGACGGTGAAGACGAAGATACCGGAGAGGAAGAGGCCGGGGAAGAGGATGACTTCGGGTAGGATGCTCGGCCGGCAAGACAGTTTGCTGATTTTTTGATTTGATTTTCTGTTATCGAGATGCGACGAGGTGGAATTCATGGGTTGCGGCGGGGCTTGCGGTACGTGCCCGTTCAAGGAAATCGAGGACGAGATGAAGAAGAAGGCGAAAGCGCAGGCCGGCTAGTGGCCGGTTCGTGCGCGGTGTGCGCGGCTTTCGGTTCGGATTTATTTACTTTCGATTCTAAAATAATAGAATACGCCGGGTTTGCGGCTTGGTCCTGCAGGGAAAAGCGGGGCTTTGAGTTTATCGATACATGACAGAAAACAAGTGGTTCTTGTGGATTTCCTGCCGAAGATAAAGGAAAAACGGTGGAACAAAGCCGCCGAGCCCCAGCTGTTCGACGAGTGGCAGCGCAAGAGGCTGTTCATGTTCAACAAGCGCGACCGCCGGCCGACGTTCGCGATCGACACCCCTCCTCCGTACGTGAACACGCCCATACACGTGGGCCACGCGTTCACGTACGTGATCATGGACATCATCGCGCGCTACCGCCGGATGTCCGGATGGAACGTGCTTTTCCCGCTCGGCCTGGATAAGAACGGGCTGCCCATCGAGATACAGGCCGAGAAGACGTTCGGCATAAACATGCATACAACCCCGCGCGAGCAGTTCATCGAAAAGTGCAAGCAGCTCATAACGAAGAGCGGCGACGCGTCCATAGACAGCTTCCGCAAGCTCGGCATAAGCTTCAACAACTGGAAGGTCGCATACGAGCTGGGCGGCCGCTACGACACGGACGACCGCGAGTACCGCAAGATGACGCAGGAGACGTTCATCCGCCTGTGGCAGAAAGGCCTGATATACGAGGACGTCAAGCCGACGAACTACTGCCCTGTGTGCGGCACCACCATCTCCGATGCTGAGGTGGAATATGTGCAGAAGCAGACCACGATGAACCACATCAAGTTCTACGTGAAGGAGACCGCCGCGGACATGGGCGAGTTCGTGACCGTCGCCACCACGCGGCCCGAGCTGATGCCCGCGTGCAAGCTCATACTCTACAACCCGGAGGACCTGAGGTACGCGCACCTGAACGGACGCACGGCCGTGGTGCCGCTGTTCGGCCAGGAGGTGCCGATAATGCCACATCCGTACGCCAAGCCCGAGTTCGGCACCGGCCTCGTGATGATATGCAGCTTCGGGGACTATGGGGACGTGCGCGTGCTGCGCGAGCTGGACATCACGCCCACGTACGCGATAGACACGCAGGGCAGGATGACGCGCGCAGCTGGCAGATACAGGGGCATGCCGGTCGTTGAAGCGCGCAAGGCCGTTATCGAGGACCTCAGGACGCAGGGGTTGCTGGTCAAGGAGGAACCGACCGTGCAGAACCAGCCGGTGTGCTGGCGGTCGAAGAACCCCATAGAGTTCGTGTCCATGAAGGAGCTGTACCTCAAACAGGTCGAGTTCAAGGACGACATGATTAAGCAGGCGGACGCCATGAAGTTCTACGCGCCGGAAAGCAGGCAGATACTCATAGACTGGATAAACTCGATAAACATCGACTGGGTCATTTCGCGGCGCCGCTACTACGGCACGGAACTGCCGCTGTGGCACTGCGCTTCGTGCAAGACGCCTGTTGTGCCGCCTCCGGGAAAGTACTACCAGCCTTGGAAGCAGTCGTCGCCGGTGAAGAAGTGCCCGAACTGCGGCAAGGGCAAGTTCGTAGGCGACACGCGCACTTTCGACACGTGGTTCGACTCGTCGAGCTCGTGCTACTACATACTCGGCTACATGTGGGACAAGCAGTTCTGGCGCAAGAACATGCCGTGCACACTGCGGCCGCAGGGTAAGGAGATAGTGCGCACGTGGCTGTACTTCTCGATGCTAAAGGCGTGGCTTCTCGACAGGCAGCAGGCGTTCCGGAACTGCTGGATACACATGCACGTCGTTGACGAGAAGGGCGAGAAGATGAGCAAGAGCCTGGGCAACGTCATCGACCCGCAGGACGCGCTGAAGAAGTACGGAGCGGACGCGTTCCGCGCGTGGGTATGCCTCGAAGGCGACATAAGCAGGGGCGACGTGCGGTGCAGCTTCGACCGCATAGAGGGCACTTCCAAGTTCCTGACGAAGTTCTGGAACATCGCGCGCTTCATATCCATGTTCCCGCAGGTCCCGGACAAGGATGAGAAGAAGCTTAAGCTGGAGGCGGCGGACAGGTGGATACTCGCGGAGCTTGCGGGCCTCGCGCGGTTCGTGAAGGACAAGTACGAGGCGTACGAGTTCAACGCGGCCTTCACGGCAATACGCGATTTTACGTGGGACGTTTTCGCGGCGCACTACCTCGAGATGGTGAAGCCTAGGGCGTACATGATGCAGGCAGGCTCTTCCGGCCAGGAGGCGAAGTCTGGGAATGGGAGCAAGCCGAAGGACGACAAGGCCGCGAAACCGGACGAGAGGACCGTTATGGCCGCGAAAGCGGCGTGGTACGCGCTGCACGAGTGCCTGCGCACCCTGTCGCTACTGCTCGCGCCGGCCATACCGTTCGTGACCGAACGCGCATGGTCGCAGCTCTACGCGAAGGCGAAGAGCGAAAGCATACACGGCCAGCCGTTCCCGGAAGCGGAAAGGCCGGACAAGAGGATGCTCGAGCTGACCAAGCCCCTCAAGGATTTCAACTCGGCAGTGTGGAACCGTAAGAAGGAGATGGGGCTGTCGCTGCGCGACCCGATAGAAATGACGGTGCCGAAGGAGCTGAGGCATTTCGAGCGCGACCTGAAGCTGATGCACACCCTCGGAGACGAGGCCGAGCCGAAGCCAGAGTCTGCGAAGCCTGCGCTGCAGCCGCTGAAAATATCAGAGCCGAAAACCAAAGCGAAGAAAGCGGAGAAGAAACGCGCACCTGAGAAAAGGAAGGCATGACGCAGCGCGCGGCCGCAGCGAAAGCACGACCGCGGATTCCCCCGAACTTAATTCTTTAAAAGGCGGTATGAGAATTATCTGAAGCGTGGTTGGAATGGCGAACGCGAGCGGAGAGGGGACGCAGCCCGGGGCGCAGAAGCCGATGATGACGAAGGCGGAAGCGGCGGAAGTTCGGGTCGGCGACGAGAAGAAGAAGTACAAGCTGAAGAAGCTCATCGACGAGCTGAGTGCCATCCGAGGCCGCCATACGGAGCTAGTGAGCGTTTACATACCCGCGGGATATAGCATAACGGACGTGATCGGCCAGCTGAAGGACGAACAGGGCACTTCGACCAACATAAAGAGCAAGACCACCAGAAAGAACGTTACGACCGCACTGGAGAAAATAATACAGTACTTGAAAAGGTTCAAGCAGACCCCAGAGAACGGGTTGGGCATTTTTGCAGGGAATGTTTCCGAAACCGAGGGCAAGGAAGACATAAGGGTCTTCTCGACAGCGGACTCGATAGACGAACTGCCGGAGCCGATAAAAACGAAGTTGTACTGGTGCGACCAGACGTTCGTGCTCGAGCCGTTGAAAACGATGGTGCAGGAGCACGACATTTACGCTTTGATAGTATTGGATGCGCGCGACGCGAGCATAGGCCTGCTCAGCGGGAAGAGCATAAAGACGTTGAAGAATTTGGACTCGACCGTGCCGTCGAAGACTGTGAAAGGCGGGATGTCTCAGGGCCGCTACGACCGCATCAGGGAGGACGCGATACACGAGTTCCTTACCGAGATCGGAGACGTGGCGAGCGAGCTGCTGCTGAAGCACGAGCTGAAAGGCCTAATCATCGGCGGGCCCGGACCGGTGAAGGAAAAGTTCGCGAAGGGCAAGTACCTGAACTACATGGTCATGAACAAGCTTCTGGGAGTGAAGGACACCGGCTACACGGGCGAGTTCGGGCTGCGCGAGCTGGTGGAGCGCGCGGAGGACCTGCTGAAGGATTCCGTCATCGCGCGCGAGAAGGCCATCATGAACAGGTTCTTCACGGAGCTGGAGAAGAACGGGCTCGTCACCTACGGCATGAACGAAGTGAAGCAGTCCATCGAGGCGGGCGCGGTGGAGACGCTGCTCATGTCCGAGGCGTTCGACTGGGTGCGCGTCAGGTTCGGCTGCCAGTGCGGGAACGAGGAGACGAAGGACCTGAAGCGCAGCGCGTTCAAGGCGAAGAAGGAGCAAAAGTGCGGCAAGTGCGACGGGTGGATGAAGCCGAGCGGCGAGGAGCTGGACCTTATGGACGTGATAATGGAAGCTGCCGAGAAGACCGGAGCGAAGGTCGAGATGATTTCCACCGAGACGCCCGAGGGCGGACAGTTCAAGGAGCTCGGCGGCATCGGCGCGATATTGAGGTACAAGGCAGGCTAAGGTTCAGCGATGCTCCGGGAACAGCTTCAGTATGCCTTCCTCGCTCGCCTCGCATATGCCGCGTTCGGTTATCAGGCCCGTGACATAATACCTCGGGGTCACGTCGAAACCATAGTTCGCAGCTTGGCTCCTTTCCGGCGTAAGAAGCACCTTCGCTATCGCTCCATTGTACAAACCCTCGATGTACTTCACTTCGTCCTGCCCCCGCTCCTCTATCGGTATCTCCTTCACGCCGTCGCGGATATTCCAGTCGAAAGTCGACGACGGCAGCGCGACGTAGAATGGCACGCTGCTGGCCTTCGCAGCAAGGGCCTTGAGATAAGTCCCTATCTTGTTCGCGACGTCGCCCGTCCTCGTGGTGCGGTCTGTGCCTGTGATGAACATGTCCACCATGCCGTGCTGCATGAGGTGGCCGCCGGCGTTGTCGGCAATCACTTTGTGCGGCACGCCCTGCTGCTCCATCTCCCACGCCGTGAGCTTCGATCCCTGGTTCCTCGGCCTGGTCTCGTCCACCCACACGAAAACGGGAATGCCCTTCTCCTGCGCCTTGTATATCGGCGAAGTGGCAGTGCCGTAATCCACGAACGCCAGCCAGCCGGCGTTGCAGTGCGTGCCTATCCTGACCGGTTGGCCCGTGCGGTTGTATATTTCCTCGATTATCTTCACGCCGTGCTCGCCGATCATCCTGCAGCACTCGGCATCCTCATCTGCGATTCGTTTGGCCGTCTCGTACGACTTGGCTATTTTTTCATCAACGGAATGCAGTTTCGTCGTCTCCGCCATCTGTCTGTCGACGGCCCACGCAAGGTTCACGGCGGTCGGCCTCGTGGATTTCAACAGGTCGCCGGACTTTTTCATATAAGCGTCAAACTCTGGGGGGTTCGAATACGGGCATTCCAGCGCCGCGACGTACATGCCATAGCCCGCCGTAGCGCCTATGAGGCCCGCGCCTCGGATGTGCATGTCCCTTATCGCAGTCGCCACGTCCTCCACGGTCCTTAGGTCCTCGACCACGAAACTGTATGGCAGTTGCCTCTGGTCGATTATCTGGATTATGCGATCCGAGTCCGGACTCACCCAGATTGTCCTGTAGTGCTTTCCGTTGACATTCATATGCGCCAACTCCCATAACGCCGATTATTAAGATAGCACAGAAAAATATATAAAATCTAATGGCGGACGTGGATATGTTTGCATGGGGTTAGAAGAAACGCAAACAAAAAAATCCTTAAAACGGTTCTACCTCTTCTTGCCAAGCCTCTTCTTCTTGACGTACGTCCAGAGAACCTTGGTCATCGCGCTCGGCGCTATCGGCTTCGAACCGAACACCTTCTCAAACGTGTCGTCGCAACCCTTGAAGGATATGCTGTAACCGCCGAACGCCTTCTTTGACGCCTTCTTCTTTTTGCCAAACAGACCCAAATCATTCACCTCGAACTGGTTTTGGTTATATTATTGTTGGCTCCCGCAGGATAAAAATGAATCACGCGGTCTTCAGGCCGTAGAATTCGGCCGCGTTCCGCGTCGTCACAGCGTCCACATCCTCGACGGACATGCCCGTTATCTCCGCAACGCGCTCCGCTACAGCGCACACGCCGGTCGGGTCGTTCCGCTGGCCGGCGTCGCCGCTCGGGTGCAGCCACGGCGCGTCCGTCTCCAGCATCAGCCTCTCCAGCGGCGTGTCGCGCACGACCTTCGAATAGCTCTTGCTGCGCAAGACGATCGCGTTCGCAGAAACGTACCATCCGTTGCCGAGCGCGCGTTCCAGGAACTTCCTCGAGCCGAACATGTGAAGCTGCACGCGCTTGGCGCCCTCGCGCTCCAGGATATCCATCGCGTCCTCGAACGCGTCCGCCTCTTCCCTGTCCTCGCCGTTGCGTATGTGCACGACCACGGGCAGCCCGAGCTTATTCGCAAGACCCACGAACTTCGCGAACAGCGCGCGCTGCCTCTCGCGGTCGGCCGCTGTCTTAATGTAAGAATAGTCGAGCCCGGTCTCGCCCACGCCGACGACGCTTCGCCTGTTCTTCTCTATCTTCCCGATCGCCGCTTCGACATCGGCGTCCGAAAACTCCTCCACGTACTCCGGATGTATGCCAGCCACGGCGAACACGAAACCACTGTGTTTATCGACCATCGCGAACGTCTTCGCGTAGTAGTCCGGCTTTGCGGCGCACGTGACAACGGCCTGCAGCTCCTTCCTGCACTTGGCGATAACTTCGTCCCTGTCAGCATCGTATGCCTTCTGCTCCAGGTGGCAGTGCGTGTCTATCATGAAACCACTCCTTAAAATTATCGCCTGCTGTTTTAAAAAGTACATTGCCATCTCCCGGAAAACAATTTATCGGGAAAAAACGAAATTTAATCCATGGATATCTCGGCCTTGCTGATTAGTGGGATGACGCCCGACCTATTGTACCAGCTTTTCGTATTCGCGGTGTCCGTGATCGTTCTCGCGAGGGCGAGCCAGACGGTGATAAAGAACTCCGTCGAGATAGCGAAGATAACCAGGATGGGCGAGCTTGTCGTCGGTTTCCTGCTGCTCTCGATTGCGACGACCCTGCCAGAAATGTCCGTATCGATATCCGCGATACTGTCGAACAACGTCGCCGTGTCCATAGGGAACCTCCTCGGGTCGAACGTGACGAACCTGGGGCTCATACTTGCGATACACGCGATCATCCTCCCGATAAAACTCAAACAGGGCGCCTTCGAGAGGCTGCCGTCCATACTCTTCATGTCGTCGATAATACCGCTTGCGCTCCTCGCCATGCAGAACATAAGCAGCATGATAGGAATCGTGCTCGTGTCCACATACGCGTTTTTCGCCGTGTACTCCATAAAGAAAAAGATAACCTTCGAATTCCCGAAAAAGCGCGTACGTAAGGGGCTCTTCCGAGGAATGTTCTACGGCGTATCCACAGACCTGTGCAAGTACCTACTGCTCATTGGTGTGGGGATGGCGTTCATGATATTCTCATCCAACTACGTCGTGTCCTCGGCGTCGGCCATATCCTCCATGATGGGTATGGCCGAATCCGTGATAGGCGCCACCGTGATAGCGCTGGGGACTTCCCTGCCGGAACTTTCCATAGCCCTGACCGCGATAAGGACAAGGCACCAGAAGCTCGCCATAGGGAACCTGATAGGGTCGTGCCTGACTAACATAACGCTCATACTCGGGATCGTACTCGTGTTCTCGCAGGCCGCGATAAACATACAGATATTCTCCACGCTTGTATTCTTCGTGATAGCGATAACGCTAGTGACATGGTACTTCCTCACAACCGGCCGCGCGATAGACAGAACGGAAGGGATGATGCTGCTGTTCGTATACCTGCTTTTCCTCATATCGACTTTCGGAGTGCAGCTGACAATACTGTGAAGCATCTAATTTATAAAAAGGGTTGGGCGGGTGGTTTATTTCTCCTTAAGCAAGACCGCGCTCACGACGCCATGCTGCGACGGCCTGCTCCGCACGCGCGCCAGCCCGAGCTCGGTCTCGATGGTCGCGCCTTTCGTGATTATCCCGCGTCGCACGAAGTGCGGGTTGGCGGGGTTCTCCACGATGTCGGTTATCTTGACCCTCTTCGTGGTCTTGTCCGCGGGGTTGTAGACGTTCGCATTGTCTGTTGAGAGCGCCCGCAGCTTCGTCAGCCCGCCCTTGGTCCTCTCCGACTTCTTCTTCTCGGGTCCGAGCTTCGTCATCAGCGGATTGCTGCCGAGCTCGAACTTGCGCTTCTTGCGTGACTGCGTCACGGCGCCGCCCGTCTTCCTTTTTCCCCTGTCACCGTGCCATACCGGCATGAAATCAAACCCCGTTACAATGTCGCTATCAAGACTTTAAAGGCGTTTGCATATAAATACTTTCAAATTTTAATGTGTTACATCGGGCGCGGATGCTTGATAGTTTAATAAGCACGGCGAACGATAAAATAAATTGATTGTTTGATTTGGAAAGGGTGAACAAGAAGATGAGTGAAAGACCGATTGACGCGCTTGACAAGGCGAAGGGCGAGAAGGTGATAGCGAGACTGAAGAACGGCGAGGAGATAACCGGCGTTCTGAAGGCGCTCGACCTGCACCTCAACCTTTGGCTCGACGAGGCGGAGGTACAGAAGGACGGCATCAAGGTCCGGCTCGGTACCGTGCTCGTGCGCGGCGATACGATAGTGTACGCTTCTCCTGTAAGAGTTTGAACGCGGATGCAATGCGTCGGCCGGCGCGAAGCCATAAGTCCAGCCTAACGACGGTGAAAATGCATTAAAGGTTAAATACCACTACATGAATAACAGATAATACCAGATGCGGGCAAATGTAAAATAGGCGAAACGTCGCAGGGCGAAGGATATGGCGAAGGGGACACCCTCATTCGGGAAGAAGATCGGAGTCAAGCACACGCGCTGCAGGCGCTGCGGACGCGTGGCGTACCACATCAAGAAGAAGAAATGCGCGGCCTGCGGGTTCGGCGCTACGAAGAAGCTGCGGGGATACAAGTGGCTCGCGCGCAACTTCCGCCGAGAGCGCAAGCAGCAGAAGGGCAT
>JBDRGB010000004.1:0-12096 GCA_043818155.1 Candidatus Aenigmatarchaeota archaeon
GCAGAAAACTATTTAAACACATATTCGCAGTGTTTCTTTATGCCAGCAAGGAAACCCGCAAAACGGAAATCCGGCAGGCGCGCTCTGAAAGGGAGGCGAGCTGCGAAGGCGAAGCGCGCGGCTGCGAGGAGGACGCATAGAAAGATTTCTAGAAACAGTCCGAAGGCGAGGATTCTGCGCGACGTCGAGAGGAGCGTGGTGTTGCAGGAGAGCGAGCTGACCGAACTGGAGGACACGGAGAAAGCCATGGGCAGGAGGCTGGACCGCGTTGCCGCGCCGGGCGTGGACGTCGGCGAGGAGCTGCAGAAGAAGTGGAAGTTCCAGGAGCGCGCACGCGAGCTCGACGAAGGCAAGGAAGCCGAGGAAGGCTTGGGCATAGAAGCGGAGGAAGAAGCCGGCGAGGAGCCGTTCGAGCCAACCGAACCCGACGAGGAAGAGCCGAACAGGGAAGAGGACGACGGCGAAGGGTAATATGCATCTGGCGTCTTGACCGCGCAACCCGACCGGTTGCAGGCTAAAAACTTTTTATCCCTGAAAAACCAAATTCGTTGAATGCAGTTCCTTTACAGCGGGCTGATCGCTAACTTCATGGACGTGCTGGGCACGCCGAAGCACGTTATCGACGAGACGTTCAACAAGCCGGACTCGAGCGACGTTCTCACGGACTGGGGCGTGTCCATCAAGAATTTCGGCGATTATTTCATCCTGATCGTCTTCCACCTTGACGGGCAGGACGTCCGGTTCATGAGCGCGTACCGCGTGTACCAGCAGCTGCTGTCGGGCGTGGACCTGCACAAGTCGAAGCCGCTCGAGGTGCTGAAGGCTTTCATGGAGAAGTACGGCATAGAGAAGGAGTTCCCGGGCCACGGCACGTGCAAGTTCCTCGTGGAGCGCGGCTCGAACGTTTTCTTCCCGGGCATACTCGACATCGACAAGTATCTGGCGGACGTCGAGAAGCTGGCGAAGTGAGCCGGCCTTATTTTTATTTCACGCGGTTCAGTTCTTCGGCAATGTATTCGGCCTGCCTCCTGCAGAACCCCTCGACCTTGCTTTTGAACCACGCGCGTCCGTTCCGCGCCGCATAC
Organism: Candidatus Aenigmatarchaeota archaeon; assembly: GCA_043818155.1. GTDB lineage: Archaea > Aenigmatarchaeota > Aenigmatarchaeia > CG10238-14 > SCSR01 > JAPLUY01. Next base: position 1,086 of record JBDRGB010000004.1, read on the forward strand.
GCCGCGGCAACCGCTGAAGCGGCCGCCACGAAAATATCGCGGCCTGTCGGTTTCAACTGCCCGAAGAAATCATTTCCAACCTCCGCGTACATCTCATTCAACCCCTTCCTGCACGATTTTATCTCCGAAAGGAGCGCCTCCCTGTCGCAGCCCTCCAGTTCGGCGGCCGCGACATCCTTCTCCAAGAGTTTCAGGTCGTTCACGCGCGACGCGAGCTCGTCCGGATGCTCCGAAAAATAGGCAGCGTGCAACGGACCGCTGGCGGCCATGCCCCGCAGCCGTGACCTGTATTCAAGCGTCCTGAACAGCCTTCCGCTGTACGGTTCCATAATCGCTTACCTTCGAGAGCAACTCGTCAACCACGCTGAACGTCTGCTTGTATCCCTTCCCGTCTTCGGACCGGCCGTATTCCTTCAGGACGTTCGCCATGAAGTCGATCGTGTTGGGCCAGCTGGTATCCATCATCACATCTATGAAACTGTTCGTCAGGGGCCTGTATTCTTCGGGCAAAAAACGATTGACGCCCTCGTAAAGCATTCTCACGAGCTCGTCCGCGTCGAGCTTCGGCTCGGGTTTCACCACCATCATGTTTCGCCTGTTTCAGTTTTCGGTTTTGTACGGTTCGTTGGGCTTGCGCAGCTCCTCCGCGATTAGTTTCGCCTGCTTTCGCTGGTATCCGTCCATCACCCCTTCGAAGTACTTTGGCAGCCTCGTTGCGGTGAAGGCGCCGCCGACCATTCCCATGCACGCATAGACCACGTCGCGCCACTTGGGCCTGATGCTGTCCCATATGCTTTTGTTTTCATCCACGCTTTCGCACCTCCGAGTTTTCCTTCAATCCGGAGATGCAGACGCGGGCGTAATCTTGGTTTGGCACCGCGCGCGGTGGTTGCAGCGTACACACATATCGTTCGTGGAATATCGGAAAGAAATAGAGCTATGATATAATGAAAAAAGTTCAGGCCGAAGCCTGAACTGCTGGAGCCGCTTCTCCCTTGGAAGGCTTCACGTACTTTGTGTACGCGTCTATCCATGCAGAGCTTATACCGTTGATGGAGCCCACTACCATGTTCCTTATGTCGGCAGTGGCCGTGCCTTCGGCTATCTTCGCGGAAACGTCCTTCACGACCTTCTCCGCTACTTCCAACGGCGCCCCGGCTTTCGTTATCGAAGCCTTGAGCTTCTCCATGTCGAATTCCTGGAGAGTGCCGCTCTTCTTTTTCACGTTAACCATTTTTCACACCTCTGGGAGATATATTGGACTGGGCACTTAAATCTGTTTTGTGCAATGGTTGGCGTGGACGATTTTAGGATTCATTTATGGTGCTTCTTCAGCTCGCCGAAGCACGGACCGCACACAATCAGCACGTTGCATTTCCTGTCGTGGAACGGCCGCTTGTGCCTGTCGGAGTACAGCCGCTCGAACTCCACGGCGGGCATGCCCTCGGTGCCCACGTTCGGCGCGTACATGTACTTTATCGGCCTGTGCTTGACGAACATTTCCTCCGGCCAGAACTTCTTGCCGCAGCTGTCGCACTTGCGGCGCACGAACTTCACCGGCTTTTTCTTCTTCGGCTTGCGGATGTTCCGCTTCATCTTTATCGGTCGATTGGCTTGCCGTTCCATAAAGGACAACTCATTTCTTGTGTTTCCTCAGCGCTATCGCCGCCCTCCGCTCCTCGCGCTTCTGCTCCTTCTCGGACTCGCGCAGCTCATCCTCCTCCGCGCGCTTGGCCGTCTCGAGCTCCTCCTGCGTCAGCTGCTCGTACCGCTTTATGAAAATCTCCTTGAAGAACTCGGTCTGCTCCGTCGAAATCTTCTGGTTCTTTTCCAGATGCAGTATTGGTATGAAGTGCCCGACTATCTGCTCGCGGTTCCAGTTCTCCACGATGTCGCGGAAGTTCAGTTTGCCGTCCGGCCCCACCTTGCCCGCGGCCTTCATGCGTTCCTCTATCTCGCCCATCACCTTCTCTATGCGTTTTATAGTGTCCTCCTCGGTCTTCAGCTCATCGCGCAGCCTGCTCCGGATGCGCTGCACGCGCTCCACCTTCTTCTCCCGCACGTCCAGCGCGCGCTTCAGCGCCACGATCAGCTCGTCCAGCGTGACCTGGCGCTTGGGTATGCGCTTGATGGGCACGCCGAGCTTGATGAGGCTCAGGTCGATGCCGAGCTCTGGCAGGACCTTCTCCCTGTCCAACGCTTCTTCCACCGCGCTCTTCTCGTCGAATATGGAGAGGTAGTCGGACTTTAGCCGCAGCAGTATGGCAGCGACGAATACTATCTTCGCGGGTATGCGGAAGTCTAGATGCTCGGCGGAACGGATGAATCGCAGGAAGCCCTCGGTCAGCTTCACGAGGTCCACGTCCCACGGGTCGATGTTCTCAAGGCTGACTATCTGGTAGAGTATCTCCTCCCAATTCTCCTTCTCGAGGACCATCTTCAGCAGGCTTTCTTCTTCGACCACTGCAGCTCACTTGGTTGTTCCGGATTTTTCCGCGCCTTCACTTCACTTCTTCGGCAGCTCTATGCCCAGGATCTTCGACTCCCCGCGGTCCATGGTCATGCCGTAGACGCGGTCGCCGTACTTGATCGTCTGGTCGTTGTGCGTTATCATTATGAACTGCTCGTCGCGCGAGAGCGACTTGATTAGCTCGGCTATCTTCTGGCTGTTCTCCTTGTCCAGCGCGGCATCAACCTCGTCGAGCACGTAGAATGGCGCAGCGTGGTACTTCTGTATCGCGAATATGAACGCCAATGCCGTCAGCGACTTCTCCCCGCCCGACATCAGGTCGAGGTTTATCATGCGCTTGCCGGCCGGGTTCGCGCGTATCATCAGGCCGCTCTCGAGGTTCGCCGCGTCCTCCAGCTCGAGCGACGCCTGTCCGCCGGTCATCTTAGCGAAGATATACGCGAAGTGCTGGCTGACTATCTTCAGGCAGCGGTAGAACGTCTCCATGCGCCTGCCTTCTATCTCGTCTATCATGCCGAGCACGGCCTTCTTCTCCTCGAGGATCTTCTCGTACTTGACCTTGTACTCGTCGAACTGGTTCTTGAACAGGTCGTACTCCTCGATGGCGCGCATGTTCACGAGCCCGATGGCCTGCAGCTCTTCAAACGCCTTCTTCACGAACTTCTGCAGCGTGGCCGCGGTCTCGTCTATGTAGTCCACCTGGCCGTACTGGCTCACCTCTATGCGCGCGTTCTGCAGGTCCGCCTCAGCCTTGGCCTTGGCTATGCTTACAGCGTTCAGCTCGGTCTGCACCTTCACCTTGCGCTCGTACGCCTGGCGGCGCTTGGCGCGCAGGTCGTCCAGCTCCTTCTCGGAGCTCACGCGCAGCTTCTCCATGTCCACGGACTCGATCGTCGGCTCGGTCGCGCCGTGCTTCCCCAGCTCCTTCTCCATGTCCGCCATGTCCTGCGCCAGCAGCTTCACATGCTCCTCCAGCTCGCGCCTGCGCTGCCTGTGGCGCTCGATGTCGTCCGACGTGGACTGCGCCACGGCCTTCGGATGGGTGCGTATGTAGTAGCCGCCGGTCATCGCGCCAGAGAACTCCACGAGGTCTCCGTCGAGCGTCACCATGCGGTGCCTGCCTATGCCCGCGGCCTTGGCCACGTCGAGGCTGTCCACCACGAGCGTGCGTCCGAAGACGAACTCCATGGCGCGCATCACGGAAGTGTCGTACTTGACCAGCTTCGAAGCCACGCCGTGCACGCCGTCCCTGCCGAGCGCAGAGGTGTCCTGCAGCAGGTTCGGCTTGATCTTGTTCAGCGGTATGAACGTGGCGCGTCCCAGCCTCTCGCGCTTGAGGTAGTCGATGCAGTAGCTCGCGACCTCGTCGCTCTCCACCACTATGTCGTGCATGTGCCTCGCCGCCGCGACCTCGATGGCGACCGAGTACTTCTCGGGCACGCGTATGAGGTCGGCGACCCTGCCGTGCACGCCCCGCAGCTTCAGCCTGAGTATGGCCTGCACCGGCCTCGGCACGTCCCAGGCAAAGCCCTCGCGCGCCTCGAGCCTCCCCGTCTCCAGCGACTCGAGCTTCTCCACGAGCGAGTTTATCGCGTCGATTTCGTGATGCTTCGAGTCGGCTGTGTTCTTCGCCACAAGCAGCCGCGAGCGCAGTTCCGACACTCGCTGCTCCTCGCCCATGCGCTTGGACATGTCTATGAGCTTGTCCGCGATGTCGCGCATGCCCTCCTCGCGCTTCTCCAGCTCGGACTCGATGCTCTCGATGGCCTCGTCCGCCTGCTCGGCCTGCGCCTGCCTCTTCTTGAGATCCTCGTCCATCTTCACGAGCCCGGACTCGATGTCCGTCACCAGCTTGTGCGCGAGCGAGGCGCGCAGCACCCCGAGCTCCCTCTGCAGCGTTTGATAACGCACGGCCGCGTTGCGCTCGTTCTCCAGCCTTCTGAAGCGTTCGTAGCGCTCGGTGATAAGTATCTCCGCCTCCCGCAGCCTCTGGTCCACGGCCTCCAGGTCCTTCGCAGCCTTCGCCTTCTTGTCGTTGTAGTCCGCGATTCCGGAGATGTCGTCGATTATGCCGCGGCGCTCGACCGGGTTCATCTCGATTATCTGCGTTATGTCGCCTTGCATCACGATGTTGTGGCCGTCCGGCTGTATGCGCGCTCCGGAGAGCAGCTCGAGCACGCGCTGCCTCGTGGTCGTGCGGCCGTTCAGCTTGTACACGGACACGCCCCTGATGTTCACCTTGCGCGTCACCGATATCTCAGGGTCGTCGTAGTCGAACGGCTTAGGCCGGCCGTCGAGCCCGGTGTTGTCGAGGTAGAGCGTGACCGCGGCAATCTTGGCACCCGCGCGGCCCTCACCGCCGTGGAATATCAGCTCGTGCAGCCTGTCCGCGCGCATGCTCTTGGCGCTCGTCCGGCCGAGCACGAAGCATATTGCATCCACGATGTTGCTCTTTCCGACCCCGTTCGGACCGCAGAATATGTTGAACCCGTGCATGAGCGGCACTGAGACGCGCCTGTTGAAGCTCTTGAAGCCCTGCATGGTCACGCGCGTTATCATGGTCTTTGCTTTTTCCTCTCCAGCCATGTTCGCAGCCCTCCCGGCAGAACCCCCGCCGGATGGATACAATATTATTTCTCCTTACCAACAGTTAAGTTTTCCGAACCCCGGAAAGTATTAACTTTCCGCCGCGATAGTATTTTCATGGTCGGTTTGCTGGAAGCGGCACTGCTCGGCTGCCTGCAGGGCGTCACCGAGTGGCTGCCGGTGTCGAGCTCGGGCCACCTTGCGCTCGCGCAGAAGATGCTCGGCCTGCGGGTGCCGCTGGCATTCGACGTCGCGCTGCATGCCGGCACGATGCTTGCGGTGCTGGCGTTCTTCAGGAAAGACATACTGAAGATGGTTTCGGCGGCAGTGCGGCTCGACTACAGGTCGGAATACGGAAGCATGGGGCTGATGGTGGTTTTGGGCACGGCGCCGGTCGCGCTTGCTGGCCTGCTCCTGCACGATGCGATCGGCGCGATCTTCGAAAGCACGCTCGGGATAGGCGTTGCCATGATGCTCATGGGAACGGTGCTTTGGCTGACGAGGTTCTTCGATGGAAGCCGCGGCATAGGCGCATGGGACGCGCTGTTCGTGGGTGCGGCCCAGGCCCTCGCGCTCGTGCCCGGCATATCCAGGAGCGGCATCACCATCGCGGCGGGGCTTTCCAGGCGGATCGATAGGCGCAAGGCGTTCCTTTTCTCGTTCATGCTGTCCATACCGGCGGTGGCCGGCGCGAACGTCCTGGAAATCTACAGGGCGGGCTCGGATCTCGGGGCAATCGGCGCGGAAGCGCTGGTGGGTGTCGCGGCCGCGGCCGCGGTCGGCTACGCCTCGATAGGACTCCTCAGGAACGTGTTCCAAAGCAACAGGATGCACCTGTTCGCGTACTATTGCTGGGCTGTCGGCGCAGCCGCAGTCGCATATTCGTACCTGTTCGCGTGAGCTTGTTCCGGCTGAAGAAATGAAGAAAATGTAAAGAAAACAAAGAATCTCAAACGCCCAGTTCGAGGGCACGTCAAGCTGTCGCGCCGTTTATCTCCTTCGTCTCCTGGCCTTCCCGGCCTTCATGCCGGCTGCACTCTTGGCCGCAAGCACCGGCGCCAGTATTATTATGGCGTAGCCGACGATCTGGCTCGTGGTCATGAAATAGCTCCATCCGAGTTCGCTCGCGAAGCCGTATACCATCAGCAGCACGTCCAGCACGAACATCACGGCGGCGAACACCACGCCGAGCGCCAGCCCGTTGCACATCGGGTGCGCGGGCTTGAACGCATTGAAGTAGTGTTTCGCCACTATGAACGTCAGCACTGCCACGAGCAGCATCACGGCATAGTCAAGAGCCGCGAACGGGACGTAGAACATCAGCGCCGACGCGAACGTGAATATCAGTGCGTACAGCACCACTGCGGACTTCAGGGCTCTCCTGAGGTCCAGACACTTGGATATGAACATACATAAAATTGGCTTTCTGGCATAATTAAGCGTTTTGAATTTATGTTATGCGGAAGCGAATAATATTCTAGCGGGATGCCGATGGCTGTGAGGAACGCTAGGGCGGGTTGCAGGAGGTTCGAAGGCAGGGTCGCTGTCGTCACCGGGTCGTCGCGCGGCATAGGCAGGGCGATAGCGCTCAAGCTGGCCGCGGAAGGCGCGTTTGTCATCGTGAACAGCCGCAAGCAGGCCGACGCTGACAAGGTCGCGAAGGAGATAGAGGCCGCGGCCGGGAGGGCGATGGCCGTCGCGGCCGACGTGAGCGTGGCAGCGGACGCGAAGAAGCTTGTCGACGCGGCTGTGCACAGGTTCGGAAGGGTGGACGTGCTCGTGAACAATGCGGGCGTTTTCGAGATGAAGCCGTTCCTGAAACTGGACGAGGCGTCGTTCGACCGCATGATTGCAGTCGACCTGAAGGGCGTTTACCTGTGCTCGCAGGCCGCGGCCAGGCACATGGTCGCGCAGAAGACTGGCGGAAACATAGTCAACATATCCTCCATAGCCGGCCTGATGGCTACGGTGAATTCGGCGCACTACGGCGCGGCCAAGGCCGCGGTCATCTCTCTGACGAAGACCATGGCAGCCGAGCTCGCGCACAACAGGATACGCGTGAACGTCGTCGCTCCCGGGCTCATAGACACGGACATGACCGCTGGCATACTCTCGGATCCGAACTTCAAGCAGACGTTCGCTGCGAAGGCGCCGTTCGGCGTGGGTAGGCCGGAGGACATCGCGAACGCGGTCGCGTTCCTCGCGTCCGAGGACGGCCGCTACGTCACGGGCGAGACGCTGGTAGTGGACGGCGGTTGGAGCGTTTTCTAGAAACGTGCCCTATATTGCCTATATCATGGTCAGCGCGCGCATTGTCACGGCCGCGGCCATGGGTATTATCAGGTTGTCGTTCACCTTCAGCGGCAGCGCCTCCACTATGGCAACTATGACCGCGGTTATGAAAGCGATGGAAGTCGGCACTATGAACATGGTGGCGAACAGCGAGACAGCGAAGAACGCTAGCGTGCCTTCGACGGTCTTGCGCGGGTTTAGGGGATTGGGCGTCTTTCCGATGGTCTTTCCTATGAAGCTGGCCGTGCTGTCGCCGAACGCGAGTATGAGTATGGCCGCGTACGCGGTCAGCGCGTCGAACAGCATCAGCACCGTCAGGCACGAGAACAGCCGTACGTGCCCGCCTCGTAGTGCGACGACTTGCTGAACGAGGGGATGTGCTTGAGTATGTGGCTCTTGGAGAACACGGTCTCGATGCCCATCCGCTCCATGACCATCCCGCTGAAGAACATCGTGAATAGCAGCGACACGAACAGTATGAGGAGATGGAAGGGGAAGATGCCGTACATGCCGGCAAGCACTATGAGCACGCCGCCCCCCGAATGGTAGAGGTTGCGGCCGAAATAATGGAACCTGTCCGGATGCGATTCCTGGACGAACAGCGCGACCGCCAGCACCAGCAGCCCGTAGACGAACCAGCTCGAGATTGTGACCGCGTCCACCTCGCCGAGAGCGTACGCTATGAGCCCGGCCGCGACGGTGAAGTACGCCGGAGCGAAAAACGTTATCCAGTCCTTCAGCTTCTTCTCAGGATGCGCGCGGAACGGGTTGCTGAAAGTCTTCCTCAGGGACTTGCCGATCGCCATCCCAACGGGCGCAGGCCGCGGCCGCTCGTCCGGGAAATACGCCTTCTTCCTGGGTTCGGGTTGCGTGGCAGAGGAAGGGCTCATGAAGATTAGATGTCGGTGATTGTTATTAAGCTTTGAGGGGAAAATACGTTGCAACTGCGGCCAGGCTCTCCGATGCGTCATCGTCCGCGCGCGCGGCGACAATCTCGCCGAAGTACACTGTGTGCAGGTCGCCCTTCGGATAGAAGCGCTTCTTCACATCGTCCGGCACTGGCATGACGCTGTCGTCGACCTTCGTCTTCCACAACACCCTGCACTCGTAATGCACGCCGCATTCCGCGATTATCGGCGTCCGCACCTTCTCGCCCGGCAGCTTGGTCAGATGCTTCTCCTTGAACTTGTCCACGTCGCGGCCGGACACGGCCCCACAGTACGCCACCGTCGCTTCCATGCCCTTGCGCGGCAAGTTCACGGTGAACTCACCCGTGCGCTCCAGCAGCGCGTAGGTGTGCCTCGACGGACGCACCGCGACCATGAACACGGGCTTGCCCCACAGCACACCTATCGCGCCCCAGCCGATGGTCATCACGTTCGCCTTGCTTGCGTCGCCCGACACGAGCAGGCATCCTGGATTCTCCAACGCGCGCGACGTCTCGTCTGCGAAAGCGGTCGGAAGGATTTTCACTTTCTTCATGGTCATGCCTAAAATTTATTTGTATCTGTCATTAAATCTCCTAGCTCGAAACAATTTCTCTGTAACGATTAAGATGATTAATATGGTTTATTTCTAAATCTTTGAAAAATCTTTCCACCGATGCCTGCGTTGTTATCCTTGTTACCCAATATTTATCAGCCACTCTACCGACTTTTGTTGTTTTTATTCCAATACCGTCCAGAGACTTTTTGACAAATTCTACGACGTTCCTGTTTTTCATCTTGAACTGGACAACCGCGTAGTTTTTGTAATGTCTGCTGTGTCCAATGTATTTTCTGCCATATCTGCGGTAGACAGAACCATCCGTGTTGAAAACGCCTCTTATGAAAGCTTTCGCAAAATTCTCGCTCTTTAGTTCTTTGCTTATTGAAATCTGATTTTTCTCGCCAACTGGAATGCCGAAGGATTTGAGGGTTAAAAACACTTTTCTGCTGGAAATGAAAAACCTTACAGTGTCGTCATCCTTTCTATGATAGAGGTACCCTTTCAGGCCGAATTCCTTTGTAGCGATGGGCCTTATCACATCTTCGTAATATCGATGATCGGTATCCCAGAACCCAGTGAAAGCGACGACATATTTCCATCGGTTGTCATAATTAGACCAGTATTTGGATAAGCAACCGTCCCCTATTAAAGCTCCGATAAATTCCGATAGATTTTCGTTTAACATAATGGAATTATGAATATTCTTTATCTGTAACTTTTTGGAACCAAGCTTCCGCTGAGAATTTAGAAAAAGAAGTGGGTCCAGGGGGATTCGAACCCCCGACCAATTCACCGGAGTTTGGCTCCTCTGATGTCTCCAGCTCGTGGTTAAGAGTTACAGCCGATTTTCGTCAGCTGCTCTACCATGCTGAGCTATGAACCCGTTACATCTACTATACTCATTCTGCGCAACCTATTAAATCTTTTGCGGTCATTCGGCCACGTCTACGACGTTCCCGCCAGCGTGCTTCACCAAATCTTTCGTTCTTATCAGCAGCGTGGCGTACGCGCTGCCAGCGCTCGCGTGTATCCACTCCTTCTCCAACAGGCTTCGGTCCAGGTACTTCGGCACGGCCTCGCAGCCGAGCGGGCTGACGCCTCCGACCTCGTTGCCCGTGTGCTTCAGAACTTCGTCTGCCTTCGCGATGCGCACTTCCTTGCCCACGATGCGCTTCAGCTGCTTCGTGTCCACGCGGCAGTTGCCAGCGATGATGACCATATGCGGGCTCCCGTCCTTCGCGATGAACAGGATCGACTTTGCAATGTCCGCCGGCGTCACTCCGAGCGACGCGCCCGCGTCCGCCGTGGTAGCGCCGCGAACGTCGTGCCAGATGATGCGCGCGTCTATGCCTAACTGCTCTACCATGCTCTGGGTTTTCGCTACGCGTTGCCTGTCGGCTTCAGACACGTTTTCATTCGCCTTTACGATCGACATAAAGGAAATTATAGAAGTCTTAGGATAAAAAATTGGGATTCGGTAACGGGCGACCTTGGTTGAGCAACACTTAATAGCGGTCGGCACAATCTATTTTTAGGTAATTTACATGAGATTACTGGATTCGATAGGAACCATTACTGTAACCATCCTAGCTTCCATAATCCTAATACTGCTGAGCGTCGTATACTTTGGCTTGACGCTCTTGGTAGTGAAGATTGCCAGCAGCGCGTTCTTCGGCGCGGGACTGGATGCCAACTGGGCAGTGTTATCTGCCGCGTTGCTTTCAGTGGGAGCCATATTGGGAGGGGCTTTGGAAAAGAAAGGAAGATGATGCGCTTTGACCGCGGGGGTATCCCCGATTTTTTAATTATGTTTGTCGGAAATGGGCCAGGTGGGATTCGAACCCACGACCAACGGATTGCTTCCTTCTCCGGCGCAAAATTTCCTCATCCTGCATAAAGCAGATCAGCACTTTTTCACTGGACGTTAAAAGTCCGCTGCTCTAACCATGCTGAGCTACTGGCCCTTTCTTTCCGCGGGCGTCTTACATCGCCTTGGCGAACCTGCCCTTGCGCGCGTGCGGCCTCGTCCTGCGCATGCCCTTCTGCTGCTTGCGCTCTCGGCGGAAGTTGCGCGCGAGCCACTTGTATCCCCGCAGCTTCTTCGTAGCGCCGAACCCGCAGGCCGCGCATTTCTTCTTCTTGATGTGGTACGCCACGCGTCCGCAGCGCCTGCAG
>JBDRGB010000005.1:0-5407 GCA_043818155.1 Candidatus Aenigmatarchaeota archaeon
GCGGGCAGCGGAGAAGGAGATAATCGACTACCTCCCGGGTAACGGGTTCACCACGAGCGAGGCGGCGGACGAGCAGCAGAGGAAGGCGCTGGAGTTCATCAAGATGCGGATACTCGCGAACTACGGCACCACGGGCGTGCAGCAGTGTCTGGACCGCGCGGTGTTCAAGCTGCTAGACAACATCGTGGTCTACCCGGTTGCGAACGCGAACAAGCTGAGCGACGGCCAGGGCCGCGTGCTGCCCGACGCGATGCTGGTGCCGCGCGGCACCACGGTGCGCGAGCTGGCGTTCCGCATACACACGGACATCGGGAACAAGTTCGTGTGCGGCGTGGACGTGCGCACGAGGCGCAGGCTCGCCGCGGACTATGAGCTGAAGGACAGGGACGTGGTTGAGATGATGACTTCGAAGTAGACGAAGGCCCGCCGAAACCCTTATTTCTTTCGTTTCCGATTATTCAATAATGCAAACCGCCCCCCGCAAAATCGGCTTCGACACGCGCAAGTACCTCGACGCGCAGATAAGGCGCATCCTCGAACGGGTGGCGCTGTTCGACAAGCTCTACCTGGAGTTCGGCGGGAAGCTGCGCTACGACTACCACGCCAGCCGCGTGCTGCCGGGCTACGACCCGTCCGCGAAGGTGCAGATGCTGCAGCGCCTGGGCAAGGACGTGGAGATCGTGCACTGCATAAGCGCGAAGGACATCGAGCGCCGCAAGGTGCGCCACGACTTCGGGCTGACCTACGACGACCAGATACTCAAGGACATCTCCGACCTGCGCGAGCTCGGGCTGGACGTGAGCGCGGTCGTCATCAACCGCTTCTCCGGGGAGAAGTCCGCGCTGAAGTTCAGGCAGCGGCTGGAGAACCGCGGGACGCGCGTGTACATGGGGTACGAGATACCGAACTACCTCGAGGACGTGGATGCCACGGTGAGCGGCCGCGGGTACGGCAAGCAGGACTTCGTGCCCACGCGCAAGCGCATCATCGTCGTCACCGCGCCGGGGCCGGGCAGCGGGAAGATGTCGTTCTGCATGTCGCAGGTGTACCACGAGCGCAAGCGCGGGGTGAAGGCCGGGTTCGCCAAGTTCGAGACGTTCCCGATATGGAACCTGCCGCTGAACCACCCGGTGAACGTGGCTTACGAAGCGGCGACGGCGGACATAGGCGATTACAACATGGCCGACAAGTTCCACCGCGCCGCGTACAAGACAACAGCCGTCAACTACAACCGCGACGTCGAGAACTTCGCGATAATGAAGAAGATAATCGACAAGCTCGCGGGCAAGGACGACCCGCTCGCGCGCTACCGGTCGCCCACTGACATGGGCGTGAACATGGCCAGGGAGGGCATAACGGACGACGCGTTGTGCAGGGATGCGGCGAGGCAGGAGATAATCAGGCGGTGGTTCCGCTACCACAAGGAGTTCGTCGAAGGCGCGACCACGGCGGACACGCTGGAGCGCATGGAGAAGATAATGAAGAAAGTCGGCGTCAAGCCTGAGGACCGCGCTGTCGTGACCCCGGCGCGCGAGGCCGCCGAGGACGCCAGGCGTCGCGAGAAGGAGGGCAAGGGCTACCGCGGAGTGTTCTGCGGTGCCGCTATCGGGATTTTCACGCGTGCAGGCAAGCCGAAAATCGTGGCCGGCAAGAACTCGCCGCTGCTGCACGCCGAATCCGCAGCGATACTGAACGCGGCGAAGGAGATTGCGGGCATACCGGACGGTACGGACGTCATCTCCGCGAGCGTAATCGACAGCATGCGCGCTCTGAAGGACGCGATGGGACTGAGCAGCACGTCGCTGGACGTGAAGGAGGTGCTGGACGCGCTCGCCGCGAGCGCAGTGAAGGACGCGAACGCGAGAAAGTGCATGCCCGCGCTCGGCGCGCTCCGCGGATGCGAGATGCACACCACTCACATGATGGACGTAGGCGACGAGCGGCCGCTGGCAGCGCTCGGGCTGAACGTGACCACGGACGCGAGGCTTCCCTTCGCCAACAACAACGGCACCTAGCGCGCTTCTTCCCGGCGTGTTACTATCGTCAAGTGGCACAAGGCCGGAAAAACCCATCCCATTTTAGAACAACGGGCGTCATAGATAATTTAGTGGTTCCTTGTATTCTCCGGAAATCGAGGTGCTTCTGAAGAAGAAGGGCGTCTCGGTCGGCGGACGCATACGCATAACGAAGGGCAGGCACGCGTACGAGGGAATACTGATGCCGCGCATAGGTCTGGGCGACCGCACGTGCATCGTGCTCAAGCTCGAGAACGGCTACAACCTAAGCATACGCTATGCGAAGGGCGTAGAGCTGAAGAAGCTGGCAGGCGGCGCGCGGATAAGGCACAGGCCGGCCGAGGTCTCGGAATCGAAGGACGCGTCCAAACCCACGGTGTCCGTGCTCGGATGCGGCGGCACAATAGCGAGCCGCGTCGACTACGCCACGGGCGCGGTGTTCCCGGCGTTCTCGCCCGGAGACATGCTCGCGAGCTTCCCGGAACTGAAAGAAATCGCGAACATAAAAGGCAGGAAGCTTTTCGACCTGTTCTCGGACGACATGGCGCCGGCGCACTGGCAGGCGATCGCCCAGGAAGCGGCGAAGGAAATCAAGGCAAAGTCGGACGGCATCATACTCATGCACGGAACGGACACGATGCACTACACCGCGGCAGCGCTGAGCTTCATGCTGCATAACCCGCCGGTGCCGGTCGTGCTCGTCGGTTCCCAAAGAAGTTCGGACCGCGGCAGCAGCGACAACGCGATGAACCTCGCGTGCGGGGCCGTCGTAGCGGGCAAGTCGGACATGGCCGAGGTCGGCATCTGCATGCACGGCACCACCGCCGACGACTACTGCCTGTTCCATCAGGGCACGAAGGTGCGCAAGCTCCACACCAGCCGCCGCGACGCGTTCCGCAGCGTGAACGCGAAGCCTTTCGCGAAGGTGTGGTACGAGAACCGCAGCATCGAGCTCCTGCGCGACGACTACAGGAGGCGCGGGCACGCAGGCAGGTTCGCGCTGGACGACAAGATGAACCCGGCCGTAGGCTTCATCTACAGCCATCCGGGCACAGACCCGAAGTACGTGGAAAGCATGGCGAAGTTCTTCGACGGCGTCGTCGTCGCGGCAACGGGCCTGGGCCACGTCTCGACGAACCCGAAAGGCGACGCGCTCGCGCGCAGCATCGTGCCTGCGCTAAAGTCATTGATAGAATCGGGCATCCCGGTAGTGTTCGCCCCGCAGACCATCTACGGCCGCATCAACTTGAACGTGTACGAGGCCGGGCGCATCTTGGAAGGAATCGGAGTCATAGGCAACGGCTGCGACTGGACGCCCGAGGCAGCGCTTGTCAAACTCATGTGGGTGCTAGGGCACACGAATGACCCGAAGAAGGTGCGCGAGCTCATGCTGCAGAACATGGCGGGCGAGCTCACGAAGCGCACAGAACAAGAGGGGGGTTTAGCGTGAAGAGGGCGGTTGTATGCATTTAATGGGATTAAAGGAATTTTTGAACCCGGGTTGGAGAAAGGTCGTGCTGTTCTTTCTTGTTGCAGCTGCCGCTCTTTCTGTCGGATATGACAGTTGCGCAAGCTGCTGCCCTCCAGATGCCCAGGCCTGCGTTCTCATGTGTTGCACATATTACAATCCCCTGTTTTGGCACGTTTTCTCAATATACAACCCCGAAATTTCTGGAGCGGTTGTGCTTTCATCAATTGTTTATTGGTATGTCTTATCGTGCTTTGCGGTCTGGATATATGACAAGGTGAAGTGTCAGTGAAAAATGAAAAATTGGACTACAGGAGGCTGAAGTTGAAAGCCGGATTGGAAATTCACCAGCAGCTCGACAGCCGGCACAAGCTGTTCTGCAAATGCAGCGCGGCGATGCACGAGAAGGAGCCGGTAGCAGTCATAGTCCGCAGGCAGCATCCGGTGGCTTCGGAACTGGGAGCGGTCGACGCGGCCGCGCAGTACGAGTACCTGCGAAACCGCAGCTTCCACTACCAGGTGTTCAAAGGAGAGGACTGCCTCGTCGAGACGGACGAGGAGCCGCCGCACGCGTTGAACGCCGAGGCCCTGCAGATCGCTTTGGAAATCGCGATGCTTCTCAACTGCGAGATTCCGCCAGAGATAAACGTGATGCGCAAGACCATCACGGACGGCAGCAACACGGGAGCGTTCCAGCGCACCATGGTCGTGGGCACGGACGGGTGGCTGAAGTACGGCAGCAAGCGCATACCGATAAGGCAGGTGGCGCTCGAGGAGGACTCGGCCGCGATAGTGCGCGACGATAACGGCAACGCCAAGGAACCCGCGGAAACGGACAACGGGAAAGCGACGTACAGGCTGAACCGCCTGGGCGTTCCGCTGGTGGAGATCACGACGGACGTGCTCGAAAAATTCGCGCCGGAGCAGCTGCAGGAGGTCGCATTCATGATAGGCATAACGTGCCGCAGCACCGAGAAGGTGAAGCACGGGATCGGCAGCATACGCCAGGACCTGAACGTGAGCGTGCGCAACGGGCCGCGCGTGGAGGTTAAGGGCGTGCAGGAGCTCGGCATGATCGCGAAGGTCATCGAGCGCGAAGCCGCGAGGCAGCTGGGACTTTTGAAGGCCGGGAAGAAGGTCGAGCACGAGACGAGAGGCGCCAACATGGACGGAACGACGCGCTTCATGCGCCCGATGCCGGGCGCGGCGAGGATGTACCCGGAGACTGACGTGCCGCCGGTCGTTCTGGACAAAAACTGGCTGGAGGATTTGGAGGAAAGGCTGCCCGAGCCGTGGACGGACAAGCTCGAGCGGTTCAAGCGAAAGCTCAAGCTCCCGAGCGACCTCGCGGTGCAGGTCGTCGGCTCCGACCACCTCGGCCTGTTCGAGCGCGTTATGAAGAAGCATCCGAAGCTGAACGCCACGGTCGTTGCGGCCGTGTTCACGTCGACGCTGAAGGACATCGCGCGCAAAAAGCTTGATGTGAAGAAACTCGACGAGAAGCACTTCTTCGCGATTTTCGCCGGGCTCGAGAGGAGGAAGATCGCGAAGGAGGCGATACCGGACCTGCTCGTGAACTTCATATCCAGCCCGTACGAGTCGATAGCCGAGTCGCTGAAGAAGCTGAACCTCACGATGCTGAAGCCGAAGGAGCTGAAGTCCATGGTGCAGCAGCTCGTGGACGACAGCCCGGCAACGCCGAGGGACAGGCTTTACGGCATAGCCATGGGCCGCGTGCGCGGACGCGCCGACCCGCAGGACGTGCTGAAGCTCGTGAAGAAGCTAACGAAGAAGAGGTAGCGGCCGCTTTCAGATATTCATCCTGCGCCTCTCGACGAGCGCGTCCTTCACCTGCATGACATGCATCACCTCGATCTCCGGTATGTCCCTTTCGTAGAGCGCGGATGCATAGTCCCTCGCGTGC
>JBDRGB010000006.1:0-37489 GCA_043818155.1 Candidatus Aenigmatarchaeota archaeon
GGCTGGTCCGCAATGACCCAGCGCGTGGCCGGTTCGTTGCGCGCCGCATCCCAGTCCCTGATGGCGAATTCGCCTGCACGGACCGTCTTCGGGATGCTGAGAACGGCGCTGGAATCCATTTCGCCGAGCGCCATAGCCGGCAGGCTCGCTTCGCTTTCAAAAACGATCGTGCAGGCCGCGGCCCCGACCGCCTTGGCGGGCCGCACGGCGTCGATTGCGAGGGCTCTGTCGCAGCAGTTTGGGTTGCTGAGCGTTACCATCCAGTCTTTCGAGTTCACCTACAATAGGATTGCCAGCGCGTACATTACAACTGCCGGCGCGGTTGCAAGAGGCTTCGAGGCGGTGAGGGCGATACAGCAGTTCGTTGCCGCCAACATCGTCTCGTCCAGAATCTCGGCCGTGACAAAGGCCGTGGCGCAGTCGCTCGCTTTCGGCCAGTACGTGGAGAAAGTCTTCGGGATTCTGCGCTGGGCGGCGCAGTCTCTTTCGGCCGAAACCGTGGCCGGAAGGCTTGCGCTGCTCGCGCGCGCAGTGCCGCAGAACATCGATGCCGCTGTAATCGCATCAAGAGCCGCGTCAATATTCAGGACGCTGTCGCAGTCCTTCGCGGCCGCAGACCTGTCGAAGACGCTGTCGTCCTTCGGCCGGGCCTTGGCGCAAGCGATCGGTGAGAACATCGCGATAGCCAGAGCGCAATCCCTGTACAAGACCTTGTCGCAGTCGCTCGCCGCGAACGCCATCGCATCAAGGATACCGATAGTCATGAAAACGCTTACTCAGGCAGCCTCCGTCGAAGCGCTGTCGACAAGGCTGGCGCATGCGTCAAGGACCATAGCGCAAAGCGCCAACGTCGGCCTGGCTATGGGCAGGATACGGGACGTTTTCAGGTCGATGACGCAATCGGTGTCCGCGACAATGCAGGCAAACACGCTCGATATCTACAGCAGGATAGCGAACGCGGTCACGCCGATCACGGCCAGCGTCGCGAAGCTGCGCCAGGCCGGCAGGCTGGCAACGCAATCCCTGCCCGTGTCAGGCAATGTGGCTCGCGTTTTTGACGGCATCAGGGCGGCGTTGCAGTCGCTCGGCTGGTCGGCGATGCCGCAGCGCGTGGCGGTTTCGCTGCGCGCGACGTCCCAGTCTCTGGCATCTAACTCGGCCGCAGGCACCCTCTTCGGAATATTGAGAACGGCGCTCCAAACGCTTTCGCCCGACGCGATAGCCGGCAGGCTCGCTTCGCTTTCCAAAGTCCTAGCGCAGGCGGTTGCGACGAACGCCTTGGCGGGCCGCGTGGCGTCGATTACCAGGACGCTGTCTCAGTCGTTCGGTCTATTCGACATAACCAGGCAGTCGTTCGAGCTGACCTACAACAAACTAGTCACCGCGTACATCACGGCCGCCGACGCGGTCGCGCGAGGCTTCGACGCAGCCAGGGCGATACCGCAGTCGGTCGCTACGAATGTCATCCCGTCCAGAATATCGTACGCGATAAAGAATATCGCGGCGCAGCTCCAGGCGTCGCTGATAGCCGGCAGGTTCTCGGCCGTGACCAAGGCTGTGTCGCAGTCGCTCGATTTCGGACAGCGCATAGACAAGGCCTTCGGAATCCTGCGATGGGCGACGCAGTCCCTTTCGGCAGATGCGGTGGCCGCGAGGCTGGCGACAATAGCGCGCGCGGTGCCGCAGGCGCTCGGCCCCGCCGCCATCGCGGCTAGGGTTGCATCGATGTTCAGGACGTTGTCGCAGAGCGTCTCGTACTCTTCGCAGATATACAACCTTGTGTTCAAGTCGTACGAGACTTTCGCCACCGCGGCGATGCAGGTAACCGGGAACGCGGGTAGGCTCGTTTCCGCGCTCAGGACGACGATGCAGTCGCTGGCCGCGGACATCGCCGCGCGCAGGATTTTCGGTGGCATCGCCACGGCAGGCGATGCGCTCGGCATAAGTTCTGCAGCGGCGCGCGTGGGTGAGGCTGTCAGGAATGTGCCGCAGTCGCTGTACTCGGCGTCAGCCGCGGCCAGCGCGTTCGTGAGGTCCAGGGTGGCGATGCTCGGGCTGGCGCTCGGCGACGTAGCTGGCAGGCTGGCGTCGGTTTCGAGAATCACGGCGCAGCTGCTCTCGGTGGAAAACGCGGCCAAGCTTCCGTCGTTCGCGTACGACAGGATCACGGCGCTCGCGGTGTCGATATCGGACGCGCTGCAAAAGCTGAGGATGGCGGGCAGGGCAGTGACTGGCGCGCTCACGCTGACGGACGCGGCAGGAAGGATGGTTGAGTTCGCCAGGGCAACCGGGCACCAGCTTAGCGCGGCTTCGGTCGTTGCGAGAGCTGCGTCGTTCCAGAGGAACCTGTTCACCGCGCTGTCGGTGCTGTTCGGATGGTTCTTCAGGTTCCCGGCATGGGCTTACTCGTCGCAGCCGACGTGCGAGGCGGCCGGATACTACTGGTGCTCGGGCGCGTGCACCACGATGTCGTGCGACACGCGTCACAACGTCACGTATGCAAACGTGACCGCCGACCAGCAGATGCAGGTCAACGCGACCGGCACGAACGTGTCGATAGCGCTTTTGTCGAACACCACGCTCAACAACGTCGCTTTCGACACGTGGTCCTACGAGGACACGCCCGCAGCGACCACGCTCGCCGCTGACATGGACACGCAGAGCCTGAAATATTTCAATGTCACAGCAAACAGCACGCTCAACGCGACCGTGCTGCAGTGGCTGATGATGAAGTTCGAGTACACCGATTCCGAGGTTTCCACGGCCGGTCTTGCGGAGAGCACGCTGTCGATGTACACGTACAACGAGACGCTCGGTTTGTGGGTGCAACTCAGTAACAGCAGCGCAGGCGTGTTCGCGACTGGCATCGATACCGCGGCGAAGTACGCGTGGGTCAACAAGACGAACATGAGTCTGTATGCGCTGGGCGGGCTGTACGTGAACGGCCATGTATGTTCGGTGTCGGCCGAGTGCTACTCGGGCGCCTGCTGCTCGAGCACTTGCCAGAACAGCTGCGCTGCAACGCCGTCGCCGACGCCATCGCCAGGAGGTGGAGGAGGATCGATTATAACCCCGCCGGCCGAGTCGGACGTGAAGTACAAAAAGATAGCGGTGCTCAGGGAAGTAATGCCAGGCCAAGCCGTTGTCGTGGTCGTGGAGGTGAAGAACGAGGGCGCGATCGCGCAGAAGGGCATGGAACTGACCGTGTCGGGCATGCCCGCGAGCTGGATATCCAAGAGCGTCAGCAGCGTCGACGTGCAGTCGTCTGACTCGAAGGGCTTCAACATCATCGTCAGCCCGCCAACGGACGCAATCCCCGGCGACTACAAGGTCACGCTGAACCTGAAGAACGCTGTCATGGAGTCGGAGAGCTTCTTCATAGTGAGGGTTAGGAACATACCTGCGGACTACGACAAGCCGATCGTGTTGAGGCAGGTGAACATAGACAAGGAAAGTGGCCGTACGGACGTGGGCATAGTCGTGAGCAACCCCTATAGGGATTACGAGCGCGTCGATGTTATAGAGAGCATACCGAGAGAGCTTGCGAACTCCATCGAGTATGTGGACTTTGACACGAAGCCGAGCACGATTGTCAGGAACGATCTGATAGTGATGTGGAGCATCACAGGCATGGCCGCGGGCGAAACGCGCACGTTCTCGTACTCAGTGTCGAATGTGCTCGACGAGTTCGCGCCCTACATATACTGGCCGCTGAGGCAGCTGAACGTGATAGCGGCGACCGCGCCCTCCACCATGAAGCTTACGGGATTCGCGGTCCCGTACTTCACGCCGGGGCTGAGCTCCGACATCAGGTTCAAGGTCAGGAACACGGACGCAGTGCCGCACGACTTCACGTTCGGCATGGAGCTGCCGGCGGGCTGGAAGATGAACCCGGAGGGCATAAAGGAAACGTTGGCGGCGGGCGAGGAGAAGGAGTTCAGGGTATCTGTAACGCCGGCGGCTGACGCGAAGGCCGGCAGGCACATGGTAAGGGCGGCGTTCGGATGGGACGACACGCACGTGATAAAGGAGTACGTCGCGGAAACTGCTACGGCCGGACTGTCGCTTGTGCTGATCGCGGCTGTCGGCGCAGTCTTCGCAATCGGCGCATGGTACGGCTACCGCATTAGGGCACAGGTCAGGCCGCAGGTCCGCGACAGGCTCGCCATGAACGAGAAGCTCGGCCGCATAAGGGACGCCATACGCGCGTCGCGGCCGGTGCCCGCTGGACGCGGCGCGCTCGAGTCCGAACTGAGGTCCGTGCGGGAGTTGAGAACAGGCATCGAACTGTCCGCACGGCATGACAAGGGAAGGCCGATTCCGGGCAGGTTGGCTGCGGTACATCAAGTCAGGAACATTCTACGGCGGAGGAGCAGGCCATGGCGCGACTATTGGAGCTGAAAAATAAGCGGTATGAAAACGAAAAGTGATATAGATGAAACCGGAAAACTTGCGCATTGCCGGCCGGAGAAGCGCGCTGCTGCTCGCGGCCGCGGTGCTGTCCGTATGCGTGTTCCTAGCGACAGCTACGAATTGTTTTTCCTACGAGTACTACTCCAAATACGGAGTCGGGCTATACGCAGGTGAGATAGTCGACATGACTGTCATCCCGGCAAAGCCGAAGGTGTTCGAGGACGCCACGGTCACGGTAACCGCCCGAAACCTGCAAGACCAGAACAACGAATACTTGTTAAGCATGTTCTCCGCCAAAGACGGCCAAGTGTTGGACGAGAACGAATTGACATTCAAAATCAACCCAGGAAAGGACATAACGGTCTCAATCGCATTTTCGCCGACAAGAATCGGCAAGTACACGATCGTCGCCAAGCTGTACGACAAATACAAGTCCGTCCTTTACAGCGAGCGCGTCCTGGACGTTGAGGTAGTCAGCGAGATAGGGCCGTTCGACGTGCAGCTCGACGTGTTGTCTAGGAACATAAGGCCGGGTTACGAGATACCGCTTCTGATCAGCCTGAAACACATGGGCATGAGCGGCACCGACGTGAAGGTGTCCGTGTACATGGACTGCGCGGACGGCGGGAGGTACAAGGACTTTTCCGTGTTTGTCGACGGCGGAGGCAAGGTGGACAAGACGTTCAGCATACAGGCGTGCGAGCAGGAGGGCTACCATGAGATAACTGCGAAGGTGGTCATGTTCGACAGCGTGCTGGCCCAGTCTACCGGCAACGTATTCATAAGAGAGTCCCAGAAAGACATCTACGTGCGGGCGCCCGACCGCATAGAGGCGAGGAAGGGTTCGTCAAAGGTTTTCGACGTCTACGTCAGGAACGACTATAACATAACCGTACACAACCTGAAGCTGGCGCTCGTCGGCCTGCCAGAAGGATGGCTGTATATATCGCCGGGCAACGTGGCGTCCATAGACGCCAACGAAAGCGCGCTGTTCGTCGTGAACATGACCATCCCGGCCGACGCGGCTGCCATCGAATACCCGCTTGTCGTTTCGGTGGGATGCGACGAAACGCTGACGCAGAAGGAATCCATGCTCAAGGTCCTCCAGCCAGGCGCTGTCTACACGCGGCCTGCTGGGGAGGCGCTGCCATACGACTCGGCGCTACTCAAGGCGGCGGCAGTAGTCATTGTCGTCGCCGTTGCAGCGGTTGTAGTCTGGCATTTCAGGAACATGCGTGTGTCGGGCGCGAGGAAGACCGTCTTGGCAAAAGTAAAGGATATGATTAGGGCGAACGAATAGTTTATTGTACGCGAAACTCTGCGAGGCGCTTCGATGGCGAGATCGACCGTGATCGGGATACTTTCGGGCAAGGGCGGAGTGGGGAAGACCACGATAACGGCCAATCTGGGCGCTGCCCTCGCGCACGATTTCGGAAGGAAGGCGCTGGTAATCGACAGCAACATCAAGACCTCGCACCTCGGGCTGCACTTCGGGGTGTACGACGAGTTCCCGGTCACGCTCCGCGACGTGCTGGACAGGAAGGTTCCGCCGATGTACGCAATCTACATGCACCCGGCGAGCGGCCTGCGCATGCTGCCCGCGCCGATGAAGGACGGCAGCATGCTGCGCAACATGGACGCCGTGGTGGGCCAGCTCAGGCGGACGTACGACCCGATAATCGTGGACTGCGCACCCGGGCTCGGGAGCGATGCCATCATAGCAGCGAAGGCCATCGACAAGGCCATAATAGTCACGACGCCCGACCTCCCCGCATTCACGGACGCGCTGAAGACCATCGACCTACTAAAAAGGCTGCGCAAGGACGTGCTGGGAATCGTGATGAACCGCGTGCGCGGGGAGAGGTACGAGCTGACGAGGGAGGAGATCGAGCAGACGTCCGGACAGGAAGTGATAGCCGTCATCCCGGAAACCACGAGGATACCCGAATCCATCGCGGCCGGTTCGCCGATAGTCATAAGCTCTAACTCGGGCGCGGCTGCGGAGTTCAAAAAGCTGGCGGCCGCTATCGCCGGCGTGCGGTACGTGCCGGACGGGATATTCGGCAGGCTTGCCAACGTATTCGGCAGGCTTGCCAACGTCTTCAATTTCAATTTTTCAGCGTTGGACGGCGCGAGGGCCAGAAAGGAAACGAACGTCTTCGTCCGCGAAGCGGCTGCTGGAGGCGAATCAGATGCCGTGGAAGTGCCGGAGGCGGAAGGGTATGAGGAAGGCGAACCGAAGCCGTTCCGGGCGCAGAAAATAAAGCCGCAGATAAACAGGACGGGCGGTGCGTGGAAGTCGGCGAGAAGCGCCGCCAGATACATAAACCCGCGCAGGCGTGAAGCCGAGGCCGCCGAGCATGAGGTCGAGGCCGTGGCTGACCTGAGGCGCGGGCTGCCGGCCGCGGCGAAGCCGGACAACATGGGCCCGTACAGGGGCTTCGCGAGGAGCGGCGCGGCCGCTGACATGGAGACGGAGATACTGAGGAAGGTGAAGGCAAGGTTAAAGGCGAAGCTCGGCCGTTGACGAAAGGATGGGAGGCGGGTTGTTATGGACTGGAGACGCATAGTAAGCAAGGCGCGGGCCGAGGAGGGCGAAGACGGGGTTGAGCCAGGAAGCTCGGACGTGCTCGCGGACGGGATAGCGGATATCATCGTCGAAGCGGAGCGCAGGAACGCGGCCGAGCTCGGGAAACTGAGGGTCAGGGTCGAGACGCTCGAGCGGAGGCTGTCGAAGAAACAGGCAGCAGCGGTTCCGCAGGAGGCAGGCGACGCGAAGGCCGGACGCGAACGGTCGGAACCCAGCGAAATGGAGCTGTTGCTTGACCTACACGGCCAGATCGAAGACCTGCGCACATCCATGGTCAAGCTGAGCAACAGGATGAAGGCGCTCGCAGGCGAATGAAACTGCGGCCGCGGCCGCCTTTGCTCCAAACCTATTCCTAACTTTATTATCCCCGGCCGAGAGAATAATATATAAAGAACAACGCACTGGATATTTCAAAGGAGTTCGAAGAAAGCCGAAGTGATAGCATGCCGATAAGCACAGCGCCTTACAAGCGCGAGTACCGCCACACCAAGAGCCGCGGGGGCGAGCAGATGGTCACTTGCGACTCGTGCGGCCGCCAGGTGCCGAGGTATAAGACCTTTACCAGGACCCGCGGGTTCAGCTTGGGCGACCCTTCACTGATGAGGCAGGTCGACAGGAGGATGGTGCACCTGATGCGCAGGATCGAGAGGTTCTGTCCTGCGTGCGCGAGGTCGAGGGGCGTGTCGCAGCCGGGCAAGTCCGTGAGGAAGAAGTACGAAGGCCGCATGTGACCATGCAAGCTGCCGCAGCCGATCTGCTCCTTTGAGTGTTCTGTGTGTATGTTCGACCGTTAGTACCCGGTCCGTGCGGGCGATGCTCTGATGGCCGACGAGAATCCTGAAAACAAGGGACAGCCACAAGACCAAAACCAAGCACAGCCGGCGGCATCCTCAGCGCCGGCGTTCAGCATGGAAAGCATCGGAGAGGGCATCGAGCGCATAAAGGCCATGCGCGGGGCGCTGTACAGGGCGATAATGGAGCAGTTGCAGCACTCCAAGGAGGAGGAGGCGAGGCTGGTCAGGCTCGAGCTTCCGCTGCCCGGGTTCAACATCAAGAATATCAAGCGGACGGCCGAGTTCCCGAAGTTCGACGACATCTCCCAGGTCGATGTCACATACCCGCTGATCGAACCGTTCGCGTACGCCAACATAAAGTGGGACCCGGTGGACAAGGTCCTGGTGTACAACGTGGTGCAGCCGCAGCTGGACGACAAGGACAGGCAGATGCTCAAGAAGATAGCCAGCGCGCTCATAGAGCTCGTGGAGGTCGAGCTCACGTCCATCAAGGAGGAGGGCAAGGTGGTGGAGTACCTGGAGAAGCAGATAGCCAAGATAATCCGCCAGTTCGGGCTCGACATTCCGGCCGACCGCTACGCGCGCATAATGTACTTCATCTACCGCAACTTCGTCGGGTTCAACGAGATAGAGCCCTTCCTCCAGGATCCGAACATAGAGGACATAAGCTGCGACGGCACCGGCGCGCCGATGTACGTGGTGCACCGCAAGTTCGGGTCGATAAAGACGAACGTGGTCATAGACGACCTGGAGAACCTGCGCGAGTTCGTGATAAAGATAGCGGAGCGCACCGGACGGTACGTGAGCTACGCCGAGCCTGTGCTGGAGGGCACGCTGCCGGACGGCTCGCGCGTTTCCGCAACGCTGGCGGGCGACGTCGCCACACGCGGGCCGACGTTCACAATCAGGAAGTTCAGCGAGCGTCCGTTCTCGCCGATAGACGTGATGAACGTGAAGACCGCGTCCGCAGCTCTGATGTCGTACTTCTGGTACCTTATCGAGTACGGCGCGTCCATACTTGTCGTGGGCGGGGTCGCGACCGGCAAGACGAGCTTCCTGAACAGCCTGTGCATGTTCATCCCGCCCGAGGCGAAGATAGTCAGCATCGAGGACACGCGGGAGCTGCGCATACCCAACGAGCACTGGGTTCCTACGCTCGCGCGCGTCGGGTTCGGCATACCGATGCCGAGCGGGGAGAAGTACGGCGGCGTCTCGCTGTTCGACCTGCTGAAGCAGAGCTTCAGGCAGAACCCCGACTATGTCATCGTGGGCGAGACCCGTGGAAAGGAGGCGTACGTGATGTTCCAAGGCATGAGCTCAGGCCACCCGAGCATGAGCACCTTCCATGCCGGCTCCGTTGATGCTGTGATAAAGAGGCTGACCACGTCGCCTATAGACCTGTCGCCCACGCTGATAGAGAGCCTGAACGTGATCGTTGTTATGGTGCACGCACGCGAGAAGGGCAAGTCCGCGCGCCGCGTGAAGCAGATTGCGGAGGTACTGAACGTGGACGCGAAGACCGGCGAGGTCAAGACGAACATAGTGTTCACGTGGGACCCGGTCAGCGACACGTTCGTGAAGGTCAACGAAAGCGTGACGGCCAGGAAGCTCGTGGAGGCCAAGGGCGGCACGGCCGAGCAGGCGATGAAGGAGATGGAGGTGCGCACGCGCGTGCTCGAGTGGATGCGGGCGCAGGGCATAACCGACTACACCGAGGTCACGAAGATAATCAACCGTTACTACAAGGAGCCGAATATCCTGATGGAACAGATGGCCGGATTCCTGACTCCGAAGGACGCGGAACTGAAGGTCGTGAAACCGCTGCAGGCCGAGCTGCCGCAGCCGCGGCCGGAACCGAAGGCCGGAGAGGAGGAACAGCCGGCTCCGGCAGAGGTGGAACCGCAGCCGAAACCGCAACCGCAGATACAGCCGCCAGTTGCAGAACCAGCGCGGGCGAGGCCGAAGGCCAGGGCCAAGCCGTTCAAGTTCCTCGAGTCCGATAACCCGCTCGACGCCATGGCTAAAGCCGGGTCAGAGCAAGCGAGACTCGCGGCCGGCGACGCAGCTGAGAACGGGAAGCATGTGCAGGCCGAAACAAGCGCGGAAAGGGCGAGGGAACTGCCCGGCAACGCCTCGATGCTGGGCCTGTTCAACCTCAGGTTCGTGAAGGATAGGGCGGAGCAGCTGAAGCGCGAGCTGGCCAGGATATGAGCGGCCGCACGGCCAGCGCAAAGCCGACCTCTTTCAAAAGCATTTTCTTAACGGGACACAAATAATAATTGACGGCATATGGTAAACCTCAACTCCCTGGCGGACTCGATGTTCGGTTGGGTCTCGGACAGGTACGGCGAATACTTCTCCATAGTGAAGGACAGCATTCCGAAGGCGGACATATACATGACATTCCGCACGTACATGAGCATGGTGTTCATGACCGCGTCCATGGCCTACGTGTCCACGTTCTTCGCGCTGGCGCTTGCGCTCGGCTTCGTCGAGATATCCGCTATGATGAAGGTCGTATACCTGCTGTTCGTGCCGTTCATGGTCGCAATCGCGACCGTGGTCATACTCGTGTTCTACCCCTACCAGAAGATGATGGACAGGCGCAAGAGCATAGAGACTAACTTCCCGTTCGTGCTGACGCACATGGGCGCGGTCGCGGAATCAGGTGTGCCGCCGTACGTGATTTTCAAGCTGATATCGCAGTTCGACGAGTACGGCGAGGTCGCCGCGGAGATGAGGAAGGTAGTGCGGAACATGGAGAACTTCGGCCTTGACCCGCTGAAGGCCGTGAAGGAGGTGGCGGAGCGCACGCCCTCGGACAAGATGAAGCAGATGCTGCTCGGGTTCGTGACCACGACCGAATCCGGCGGGGACGTGAAGTTGTATCTCAAGGGCGCCGGCGAGCAGGCTCTGTTCGACTGGCGCATAAAGCGCGAGCGCTTCCTGCAGCAGCTGTCCGCGTACGCCGAGTTCTACACGGGCATACTCATCGCCGCGCCGCTGTTCATCATAGCATTGTTTGCCGTCATGAACATGATACAGCCGACCGTGGCCGGGTTCGACATACTGTTCCTGACCAAGGTCAGCATATACGGCGCGATACCGCTGCTGAACATAGGCTTCCTGCTGTTCCTGCGCGGCATGGAAGTGGAGATGTAAGTGGGGATGCGAGGTATGGAAGAGGGAATCGACATGCCGGGCGCGAAGCCTGAAGAAGCCGGACCCGCAGAGGCGCAGCCGGTGCCGGCGGCCATGCAGAAGCTTGACGAGGTGGAGATGGAGTTCAAGTCAGCGGACGAGATCGAGGTCAAGCTGCTCGGACGGAAGATCGTGGTCAAGAAGAACACCGCGATCGTACTGGCGCTGAACACCGCGCTCGTCGCGGCCATCCTGTTGATAAACTTCCTGATGCTCAGCGACGTGCCGTCGCTCTTCTCCACGATAAACATAATCGCGATGTTCATCTTCGTGCTGCCGATAATACTCATCAGGTACACCGAGTACAAGGAACTGAAGGAGGTGGAGGAGATGTTCCCCGTCTTCCTCAGGGACTTCGTCCAGACCATACGCAGCGGCATGACCCTGCCCGCCGCGATAAAGGCCGTGGCGAAGAACGACTACAAGTCGCTGAACTCGTACGTGCGCAGGATGTCCGCGCAGCTGGACTGGGGAATAACGGTCAACAAGGTGCTTACCAGCTTCGGCCGCAGGTCGAAGTCGAAGCTGATAATGCGCATCATCTCCTCCGTCATAGAGAGCCACCGGTTCGGCGGCAACCTCTCGGACACGTTCGAGGCTCTGAGCAACACGGCCGTGGAAATAGACAGGCTGCGCGAGGAGCGCAAGCTCTACATGAATTCGCAGATGATCACTGGCTACGTGGTGTTCTTCGTGTTCCTAGCTGTCATGATAGGCCTGGAGAAGTTCCTGGTGCCGAGCATGGCCGACATCTCCACGGGAGGCATCATGGGCGGCGCAGCGGTCGGGCCTTCGAACATAGCCGAGGAGTACAAGGTGGTCTTCCGAAACCTGATCCTGATACAGGGATTGTTTGCAGGACTGGCCGTCGGAAAGATGGCCGAAGGCGCCATAGCCGCCGGCCTGAAGCACAGCGTGTTCATGATGTTCGTGGGTTTCCTGGTGTTCACGGTCGCGGGATGAGAGAAGCTGACGGACGAGCGAAGCGCGCATGGCACGGCGCGCGTGCGGCGTTCAGCATGAGGTGACGTCCGACCGTACCGCGTCGTCGTACACGTTCGAGCAGTTCGTGTAGACGTGTATGAGGTTATAGTTGCTGCCGCCGATGGACACGTTGAAGGAGTCTATCTCGCGCGGCGTGAGCGACATGAACGTGGTGGCGCCGCTCCTGTTGAGCGGGATCTTCTCGCTGGTGGAGTTGTCGAAGATTATCTGGACGGTTATGTTGCCTATGTCCACGAGGTTCGTGTTCGCTACCACGCCCGAAAAGTACCCGCCGCAGTACCTGAGGCTCGAGACTGACACCCCGCCGTACGCGCAGTACAACTCCCTGTCCGACTGCTGCGTCACCTGCTCGGTGGACGTGGAGACGAAGTTGGTTATCCATACGCTGACTATGCCCGCAACGGCCACGGTGAACGCTATGAGCAGCACCGTGCCTATCATCTCAGAAACCGCCTTGCGCCGCGTCATCATCCGGTCCTCGTGCATGTCTTCTCCTCGCGCTTGTCCGCGCAGTGCGTCTTGACAAGTATTTTCGTGAAGTTCGCGTCCACGCCGGTTATCGAGAACGGCTTGAGCGCTCCGGCCGTGAGCGTGGTGTTCAGCGGGATTGCGTCTGACACGGACGAGTTCGCGTATATCATGAAGGCGCGCAGGTTGGTCAGCTCTATGTTCTTCAGGTTCTCGAGTATGAGGCTGATCTTGCTCGTCGAGTTGTCGTACGTGCACGAATAAATGGAGAAGCTCGCGAGCCTGCATTCGGCATCTGTGGCGTTCGACTCGGGCAGGGACGTCTTGACGAAGCCCGTGGCCCAGTAAGCCAGCACGCCAGCTATGGTCATGGTTATCGCGATGAGCAGCACCGCAGCCACGAGCGGGGATATGCCGAGCCTCGACATGCCTGGACTCTGCATCGAGGCGCCCCTAAGCGTTCCCATCGCAGTTCCCATAGATTAATTTTCCATTTTTCACCAAATAAACGTTGTTCGGCTGGCGACAACCGGAGGTGGTGGCGGGTTTTTATCCAGTGGCCGAAGCGAACGGTAATTATGGCGCGCGCGTCCGCAAGGAGGGAAAGGTACGGCATACCCAGCCAGAGGCGGATGTCGGGCATGCGCGCTGCCAGGCTGCTCGAGGAACGCGGGGCGGTGTGCGACGTGGCCAACAGCAACCGCCTGTTCATGCACAACCGCAACGAGGGCACGAAGCACTGGGTCGTGAAGGCGCTCCTGTTCAAGGCGCTGCGCGAGCTCGGACGCACAGTGGGCACGGAGATAGAGGTCCGCGGCGGCATAGTGGACGTGCTGGACGCTGACAACCTCGTGGGCTATGAGGTCGAGACTAGAATAAGCAGGCCGGCGATCGAGCGCAAGTATAGGCGGCTGTGGAGGCTGCGCGACGTCGTGTTCGTGGACGCGTCCAAGATACCGGACGGCATCGCGGATGCCGAGCGCTGCATCAAGGCGCTCGTGGCCTGATGTTTTTCTTCGACCGGCGACATAATCATTATTGATGCCGACTCCTAGGACCCGTGGCAGGCTTGACGGAGTAGCGATACTTAAGACTCCCGGCGTAAGGAAGGCGCTGCCGCGATACGCGCGCGTCGTGCTTGACGGGATGCCGCCGAAGTTCCAGATAGCCAGGCGCGTAGTGTTCGAGCCGCTGAAGAGCATGACCGCTGCCGCGATGTGGCGCGAGCACGCGAG
Source organism: Candidatus Aenigmatarchaeota archaeon (assembly GCA_043818155.1). GTDB lineage: Archaea > Aenigmatarchaeota > Aenigmatarchaeia > CG10238-14 > SCSR01 > JAPLUY01. The sequence continues at coordinate 13,707 of JBDRGB010000006.1, forward strand.
GTTGATGGACAAGTTCAGGCAGACGCAGGCAATGGTGGACAAGCGCAAGCTCGATGTGGCCGAGCTCGAAGTGCCGCGCTTCTCGCTGCTCGACCTGAAGGCGAAGCTCGCAGACGAGGTGATGCGCTCGTGCGAGATGTGCGAGAGACGATGCGGCGTGGACCGCACTAAAGGCGGCCGCGGATTCTGCGGGGTGGGCACGGACTGGAGAATTTTCGGCGCGCACGCGCACCTGGGCGAGGAGCCGGAGCTCGTACCTTCGCTCACGCTCTTCGGCGCCGGCTGCACCATGAGATGCGTGTACTGCCAGAACGCGCCCGACAGCGTAGATGCGAAGGCGGCCACGGCGTGGCCGGAGGGGCGCGTAGCGCGCTTTGTAGAGGCTCAGCATAGGGCAGGCTGCCGCAACCTGAACTTGGTCGGTGGCGACCCCACATGCCACATCGGCAGCATCCTGAAGATGCTCGCGGCCTTCAGAGCGGACATCCCGGTCGTGTTCAACTCGAACGCGTACCTTTCGGCGAAGGCGATGGAGCTGATGGACGGCGTCGTTGACGTCTATCTGCTCGACTTCCGCTACTTCGACGACGACTGTGCTGAAGTGCTCTCGTCGGCGCCGCGCTACGTGGAGGCGGCGAAACGCAGCCACCTGCTCGCGAAGATGCAGGCCGAGCTAATCGTGCGAGTGCTCGTGATTCCCGACCATCTCGAATGCGACGCGAAGCCCGCGCTCAAGTGGATTCGCGAAAACCTCGGGCCGTGGACGCGCGTCAACGTGCTCTCGCAATACGCGCCGCGCTTCCGGGCGCGCGAATACATGGGCATATGCAGGCCGCTCTCAGCGGAGGAGCATGCGGACGTGGTTGCGTACGCCAGAAAAATCGGGTTGAAGAACCTGATATAGCCATGCCTGCCGGCCGAGATTCCATGAAAATTAATTACGTCCCGCGCACAAATCATATACAAGGTTTTTAGATTGAGAAGGAGGAAACTGCCATCAAGAAGAAAGGTTAGGCCGACGCGGAGCCGCGGCGTCACCATCGCCTCTATCAGGCGTTACGCGCGCAGGCACATGGCCGCCGGCTCGGTGATGCTCGCGATTGTTGTTTTGGCGGTTGCGACGTACATGATGGTTGGCGGTTCGAAGGACCCCGTGTTCGTCATACCCGAGCTCTTCACGTACGGCTACACGCAGGTGTCTGTTGACGCGGGCATGGACAGCGAGGGCGGCGTCGTGACGCTCACCGCCGGGTGCAGGCAGATACGCGCGCACGTCGAGCCGTCGCAGGCCGAGAGCATCTACATGGCTATCCAAGGCGTAGTATCGCCGCGGCCGAACGCGCATGACATAGTGGCGGACGCGTTCGACAGCCTCGGCATAGAGGTGCTGATGGTTAAGGTCACCGATCTGCGCAACCAGACGTTCTACGGCAAGATAATACTCAGGAACGGCAACCGCGTGGCCAACCTGGACGCGCGGCCGAGCGACGCGACCGCGATAGCGCTCCGAATGCACGTGCCCGTGTACGTGAAAACGCAGCTGCTCGAAGAGAACGGAGAGAAAATCTGCTGAGCGGGTCGGCCGGATGGAACCTATGCCTTCACCGCCTTCTTGAACGCCTCGGAGAACTCCTCGGTCTGCTTGATGACGCGCTCCGCAGCCTTGTCCAACGCTGTCACGGGCTTTCCCTTAGAAACCTTCACGAATATCTTCGGCTCCTCCAGGTACGGGTGCTCCTTGATGTGCGCGGCCTCCTTCACGTTCTCGTCGTTCCACAGCTCTCCCGTAACGACGTTCGTGACGGTCACGCTCTCGCCCTTCACTTCCAGAAGCAGAGTATCGTCCGATTCCTTCACGGCCTTCAGTTCCATTTCCAAAACCTCAAACGCGCTCAACCACGAAAAGGTCCACGTTATAACTTACCTTTGGTTTTCTGTGGAATTTAAACATATATGGTACGTCGAATTTAAATTCCTTCACCGCGAGCACTTTCCCGCCGTTCAGCTGAATGAAGTTCTCTAAGAACGCGCGCGTCCGCTTGTTGCCGCCTTCGTCCTCGTAGCCGCCGCGGTGCAGGCTGTACACGCGGCCGCCCCTTCGGACGCACTCGATCGCTTTTGACAAAAATCCCTTGTCCGCGCCCCTCGTCCCGCGCATTCCGAACGGCGGGTTCTGCACCACCGTGTCGCATTCGCCCGAGAATTCCGCGATGTCGCTTAGCACGAACTCCACATCAACGCCCGCCGCCTCCGCGTTCTCCTTAGCAAGCTTTATCGACGCATCATCCACATCCACGCCGACAGCCCTCTCCGCACCGAGCAGGGCAGCGCCGATCGCCAGCCTGCCGCTCCCGCACCCCAAATCGAAAACGGTCTTGCCTTCTATGTCGCCTGCGACTAGCGCGATGTTGAGTATGTCGGCCGCCAAACCTGAAGGTATCGCGTACTGCTCGAGGTTCACGCTCGGCTTCTCGGGAGTCTTCAGCTTCGACAGCGCTATCTCAAGCTGTTTCTTGGTCGGCGCCATGCGCATCGCTTCTTATTACGGCCGTGAAAGCTATTAATCTGTTCGAGGGGAAGAAATCTGTATGCAAACCCCGGACGAGGCTGAAGGCAAAGCCGGCGACAAAGACAGGCGCCTGGAGATTCTGGAAGAGCAGATAAAGTCCATAGACAAGAAGATAGACGCGTTCTACATCAGCCTGATGCCCGTGCTCAACAGGGAGCGATCCGCGCACCCGGTGAAGGTCGAGGCCGGCATGCAGACGAAGCTGCAGCCGCAGCCCGAGGACCTAATGAAAGCGCCGGTTCCAGCGAAGCCGCAACTGCAGCCGCAGGCGCAACCGCGGGCGCAGCCGCAGAATAAAAATTATCGCGTGAAGGACGTCGCTCTAGCGGAGCAGGGCAAGCTGAATATCGAATGGGCCGAGAGGCATATGCCCGTGCTCATGCGCATACGCCGCGAGTTCGAGAATGCGAAACCGCTGAAGGACGTACGCATCGCGGCTTGCCTGCACGTGACGAAGGAGACTGCTGTTTTGATGAGGACTTTGAAGGCGGGCGGGGCCGAGGTCGCGCTGTGCGCCTCGAACCCGCTGAGCACGCAGGACGACGTGGCCGCGGCGCTGGCTGCCGAAGGCATAAAGGTTTTCGCGTGGCGCGGAATCACCAACGAGGACTACTACTGGTGCATAAACCGTGTGCTGGACACGCGGCCGAACATAACCATGGACGACGGCGCCGACCTCATATCCACCGTGCACTCGAAGCGAACCGACCTGCTGCCGGGGATACTCGGCGGACAGGAGGAGACGACGACGGGCGTGATCCGACTGCGCGCCATGGCCGCGGACGGCGCGCTGAAGTACCCGCTCTTCGCAGTGAACGATACTCCGACGAAGCACATGTTCGACAACGTCTACGGCACCGGCCAGAGCACGGTCGACGGCATAATCCGCGCCACGAACGTGCTGCTCGCGGGCAAGAACTTCGTGGTATGCGGCTACGGCTACTGCAGCGGCGGGATCGCGCGCGTCGCGAAAGGGCTGGGCGCGAACGTCATCATCACCGAGGTCGACCCGACGAAGGCGCTGAAGGCGGCGATGGACGGGTTCCGCGTGATGCCGATGGCGGACGCGGCGCGCGTGGGCGACATCTTCGTAACAGCAACGGGCGACAAGAACGTGATACGCGGCGAGCACATGCTTTTGATGAAGGACAATGCCATACTGGCCAACTCGGGCCACTTCAACGCGGAGATTTCCATCCCCGACCTGGAAAACATCTCAGCGGGCAAGCGCAGAATCCGCGAGAACGTCGAGGAGTACAGCACGAAGGCAGGCAGGCGGCTTTACCTGCTGGCCGAAGGCAGGCTCGTGAACCTCGCCGCGGCCGAAGGACACCCGAGCGAGGTCATGGACATGAGCTTCGCGAACCAGGCGTTGTGCGCCGAGTACTTTGCGAAGCACGCGAAGGAGCTCGAGCCGCTCGTGTACGACGTGCCCGAGGACATAGACCTGCGCGTCGCGAGGCTGAAGCTCGAGTCGATGGCCGTGCGCATAGACGTGCTCACAGAGGAGCAGAAGAAGTACCTGCAGTCTTGGCAGGAAGGGACGTAGGATTTCTCATCCGGCTTCCAGCTTCTTCTTCATCCCGCCTACCATCTTGATGAAGTCGTCCAGCATATCGATGGGCAGCACGAAGCCTTGCTTCGTCGGACCTTTGTACATCGCAGTATTCTTCCACACGCGGAAGTCTATGCGGTCGTCTCCCTTGTAGTTCGTCTTCTTTATCAGCAGGACCGAGTCCGGCCTGAGCTTGAACTCCCCGAGCTTTATGTCCTTCTGCGTCTGTTCGGTCTCCATCGCGCCCGCCGCTTCCTCGGCAGACTCGCGTTCCGACTCTTCCTCCGCCTTCTCGAACTTCTCCATCGTCTCTGCTTTCTTCCTCCTCGGCATGCAAAACACCTGAGAATAACTTCTACGCCGTTGCTTAAATCTGGATTCCCGCGTCCTCCAGGTTCAGCACGGGCAGCCTGTATCGGCCAATGTCGTCGATTCCGATCCTCGGGCACGCCATGTTCAGCGCGGCATCTATCTTCAATCCTGCGAGTTTCTCGGGCGTTATCTCGTCGCTCGCGAGAATAACAACTTCTTTCCCCTTCGCTTCAAGCTTGCGCTTTATTTCGAACGGCGATTTAGCCTGCCCGCGCTTCCAGCTCACGAACAACCCCACTCGCTTCGCCTCGTCGAAGGCAGCACGGTTCCATGCGATAGTCTTCTGTATTTTCTTCTTAAATTCGTCCATGTCCGTTATTGCACCTTTTTCCAAATCCAAGCAGAGCATCGGCTTGTCCGTCTTCATCACCAGCCCGAGGCCGTAGAACTTCCCCGCGGAAATGCACAGGAACGCGTCAACATCCTTCTCGATTTTCAAAGCCGCCTCGAGGTTGCATCCGAGTATCTGGCCCTCGTGCTGCAGCGCCTTGTGCGTGCGCACTTCCTTCCCGTGACTTTCCAAAAACTTCTTCGCCTTCTCGATAGCGCCGACGAATTGTATGCTCGTCACGAGCCCTATCTTGTCGTACGACTTTAGTTTTTCGAATTCCTTCTCGAGAATCGGGACTGGGTCCGCGTCGATGAAGTATTCCCAGAAAACGACCGGCAGTTCCCCCTTCACGCCGAAATCCTCGTGGCCGATGTGCAGCAGCGCGTCGCAGCCCAAGCGCTTGGCTTCGGCGTCACGTATGTCGCAGGCGCCGTAGCACGGCTCGACGCTGACTATGACTTCGAAGCCGGCCTTCTCCAATTCCTTTGCAAACTCCTGCACGCGCAGCTTCAGCCCTTCCGGGTACTGCACGAACACGCGCTTCGCTTTCAGCTGCTTCAGTTTTTCGACCGCAGGCGCAATGCTTCCGCTCATGGAAAACAGATAGAATCGGTACTATTAAAACTTTCCGCGCAAAACGCCCGGCTGACGCGCCTTAGAACTTCATCAGGCTGTCGACGAGCTTGTGCGTCGCGTCCTCCGCCGACTCGTCCTCCGGCCTAATCATGTCGCGTATGACGCGCTCGATGGTCTTGCGCTTCTCGGCGTCGCCAATCTCCACAATCGCGCGGAAAGGCTCCTCGGCTCTGAGCTGCAGCTTCTGCGTCTCGTCTAGCTGCTTCTTCATCTCAACGAGCGCGGCCCACAGCTGCGCGACCTTCACGTCCTCGGCCTGCATGTACGCGCCCTTGTGCCTCTTCGTAGCGTTCAGAAGCTCGGCGAGCGTCTTCTGCGCCTCAGGCGCAAGGAAATCCTTCCAGTCGTTGTTCTCTTCTGCCATGCGAATCAATCCAAGTTGCTTTTCTATTATTCAAATCTGAAAGTGAAAGTTAAATAGACTTCAACCGAACCTCTCGTCCGCGTGCTTCTTCGACCCGCCGCGCCTCGCGTACGCGAGCAGCGCGTCGCGCTTCATCACAGCGGCTGCAATCACGACCGCTGCGAGCGCCATGCCGAACAGGTCCGAAAGCTGCGTGTTGAACATCCCGGCCGACCGCACGTCCACCGTCGCTGTGCGCGAATCGGTGGTCTTTCCGCTGGCGGTTATCGTGAACGCGTGCTCTCCGGACGCGGCGTCGCACGGCACGGATACGAACGCCGTGACCTGCTTCGTCTCGCCCTTGCCGATCGTGACGCTCGGCACCACGTCAACCCACACCGCCACTTCGCCAGACACCTTCAGTTCGAAGCTGCCGGCCTCACCGCTGTTCTTTATCGAAAACTGCGCATCAGTCACCTCGCAGCGCTCCGCCTCATACGTCGTGCGCAAGAAGACCTCCGGCTCGCCCACTTTCGCCGAGGCCGCCGGCTCCACGCACTTGTTGCCCTCGCACCCGTACGGGCAGTAGTCCGTTATGCGCCAGCGCTTCTCGCAGCCGTCCTGCACCAGCTGCTGCCTGTAGCTTCCGAAGCAGCGGTAGTCGCCGACGCGGTAGTCGGCCGTGGACTTTTCGTCAGCGCGCGCGCAGCCTATGCCGAAGCACGGATAATTCCAATCATACCCCCAGTCATAGTCGCCGCCCCACATGCGCCTGTCCTCGGGGCAGGCGATGCCGTGGCTGTTCGTCACCTTGAACTCGCTCGAATACAGCGTCTGGCTGTTGATGATCGCGTCCTCGGACAGGACCACCTTCACTTTGTAGTGCCCGGCCATGCCGACCGGCAGCGAGCACCTGACCGTCGTGTAGCCGTTGCCGCCCACGTAGAAGCGGTCCTCGTCGCAGGACATCCGCACGCACCCGGACCCGCCGTAGCCGTAGTAGCCGCTGCATCCGTGGTCGGTGCCGTCGTCCGTCCTGCACACATAAGCGCTTATGTCGTAGGTTGCTCCATACTGCCCGTTGTTCTCGACGCGCATGGTCTCGTACACAGTGTCACCCTCCTTCGAGTCCGAGGGCGTGGACATCGAGACGCTCGCCGAAGGCCTGCTGCACGAGTAGCCGCTGCATCCGCCGCTGCAGCTGCCATAGTCGCGCCAGCCCGTGGTGCAGTCGGAGTATCGCCACATGCGCTGCTGCACGCTGCCCGAGCAGCGGTACTGGTCCACGTAGCCCTCGCTGCACGTGCTGCAGAAGTTGCCGTCGCAGTACGCGTCAGCCCTGGACGCGAGAACGGACACAGCAACGAGCGCCAGCATGACCGTGACGCCGAGCATCAAAAGGCCGTTTTCGAACCTCATAACATGCACAAACTAACGATAAACAGTCAAACTTAAAAGGGTTTCGCATAAGTAATTATTATGGCCGTTGCACGGGGGGAGGGTTCTGTCGAAGTCAAGCGCAAGGGCGCGCGGCTGTTCGCGGACGGACGCGTGCGGAAGGAGATGGACACCGACCGGCGTTCTTACTTCGAAGTGCAGGGCGAGACCGAACAGCACTCGGTCGTGTTCGACAAGACCCGCAGCGTCTGGTCGTGCGACTGCAAGTTCAGCTCCATGAAGAACCGCGAGTGCAGCCACATCTACGCGTGCAAGCTCGCGGGAAAACGCTAAGCGCCTGAAACCGAAACGCTTTTATATAACTACTTCAAAGTAGCAAATATGATAAAACCTTCCGACTTCGCATTGGATGCGGAACAGAAGAGAAAAATCAAAAAGTTCTACAACCTGATGTCGGAAGGCAAAGAGTTCTACTACACGCCTTTTCCGGACACGCTCTACGCCGACCTCAACATGACCATGACCGACAAGCATCTCGCCATGTGCATGTTGAGGCATTTGGACAAGGAAATCGCCGAGACCGCCGAAAAAATAATGAAGACCGACAGGCCTAAGAGTAGCAAGGTCATGTCGATAGCAAAGCTCGTCGAAGGAAAGACGATAGCGGAACTCATCGACGCGTCGAGGGATGCTGTGGACGAAATCCGGGTGCCGCCTTATATCGCCCGCGAACTCCCGAGGCTGAAACCGAGCAGACTAACGATATGGACGGATACACCCAGGGAAACGGCCGCCATATACATAAGGAAGATGATAGATCCGCTGTATAACCGAAATGGTGAAATAGAGGACATAGTTCTTTATGCGACCGAGTTGCAGCATGATGGCGGGATACTCACAGGCGCGATAAACTCCCTGCCGGACGAACATTTCCGGCACAACATACAGCACATCGACTACCTGAATTTCCTCAAGAAGGTCGCTGACAGAATCGCATAGCCCAACTTCTACGGCGCTATCATGTTCCTTGCAGGCTGAAAAAGAAGGAAGCAACGTAGCTACCTGCGCATCCTCTTCGAGATGCCGTCCATTGCCATCCTATAGGCCATGGCAGCGGCCTCGTACGGGTTCTTGCTCTCGAACCGGGTGTCGTCCACAAACACTTCGTAGCAAAGCGAGAGCCCTGCAACCGTATAAACGGCACCGATTCCCTTTGTGAGCGGATCGCCCCCGTGTAGCGCCATGCCGCATCCCTTCCAGGAAGCTCCGACCCCGAAAAAAAGCATCATCGAGTAAGCCAGTTCCTTGGCCAGGTCCATAATTGTATATTCGCACCAAAAAATAAATCATTTCCGGCCGGCCGCATGCGCCTTCAGGAACGTGTTCACATGGTACAGCGAAAGCTCAAGCGCCCTGTCGCGCGACGCCTCGACGACCGGCGTGTATAGCAGCCGGGCTTTGGCGAGCGCGGTCGGCACGTCAGTGATGATGTCGCATTCGGCCTCGAACCCGTCCCTGCGCAGGCAATAGTCCCCGGGGTGCACTACGCAGCGCACTCCTTGGAATTGTTCGGACGCTATCGTGAACGGCCTGTAATCGCCGTAATTCTCGTCCGCCGTCTTCTTGGCACTTTCCCACAGCGACAGCGCCGCCTCCCGCAGCGCCGCGTGGGCATCCGCCGCGCTTGGCAAGAACCCGCGCGAACCGAGCATCCGCCGGTCCGAAACCGAAGTACAGCAGGACATGTAAGGCTCGTCTATCGAGCTCACGTGGAAATGGAGGCCGTCGTGCAAGTAGGAGTTTTTGCGGATCGGACCGAGTCCGGCCAAGACGTCCATGATTCGTCTTAGCCGCGGTACGCCAAAAGCGTAGACCACCACTGGCGGTGGTGAAACTCGCTATGGGTTTATTCTGTTGCGGTCGCGCGGGAACATCGTGGCCTCGCGTATGTTGCTCCTGCCGGTTATCTGCATGGTCAGCCTTTCGAGCCCAATCGACCAGCCCGCGTGCGGCGGGGCGCCGTATCGGAAGAAGTCCACGTAGAACTTGAAGTCGTCAGGGTTCAACCCCTTCGATTTTAGCTGCCTTATCAGAAGTTCGGGTATGTGTATGCGCTGCGTGCCCGAGCATATCTCTAGGCCGCCGTATATCAGGTCGAACGCGTGGCACGTCTTCGGGTTCTCTTCGTCAGGCATGGCGTAGAAAGCCTTGATCTCGGTCGGCCAGTCCTTCAGTATGAACGCCTCGTCGCCAACGAGCTTGAGCATCATCCTCTCCTGCGTTTTGCTGAAGTCGTCGCCCCACTTGACCTTCTCGCCGGCCTTCTGCAGCAGCCTGACAATCTCGTCGTACGTGACGCGCCGCAGCGGCAGCTTCGGCACCTTCAGCCCCTCGCGGCCGAGCGTCTTCAGCTCCTCGGCGCAGCTCTTCTTCACGTCCTTCAGCATACGCGCGAAGCACTCCCCCAGAACCGCGATGACGTCCTCGTCCGTGGCGAAAGCCTGCTCTATGTCCATCTGCCTCAGCTCGTTCAGGTGCGTGGGCTGGTCGAACTTCTCAGCGCGGAAGACCGGCAGCACCGTGAAAACTTTCTCGAACGCTAGCGCGCACATCTGCTTGTACAGTTGCGGACTCTGGGCGAGGTACGCGCGCTTCTCGAAGTACGGGATATCGAACAGCTCCGCGCCTCCTTCCGACGCGGACGCGATAATCACGGGCGGCTGTATCTCCATGTACCCGCGCTCGAGCAGGAACTCGCGGAACGATTTCAGCACCTGCGACTGTATGCGGAATATCGCGCGCGCTTCGTCGGTGCGCATGTGCAGCACGCGCCAGTCGAGCTGCGTGTCCAGGTTGGCAGGGGTCACGTTGCGCGGGTCGAGCGGCAGAGGCGTCTCGGACTTGTTCACGACCTCGATGCTTTCCGGAATAATCTCGAAACCCGCCCGCGCCTCGTCGCTCTTCGCGACCTTGCCCGTTACGGCTATCACGTCCTCTTGCCGAAGCCCTTCGATGAGTTTCATCGCGCCATCTGGAACCTTTCCGCGCACTGCCGTCACCTGGCATTTCCCGCTCTTGTCGCGGAGCACCACGAAGCTTATCTTCCCGAGAACGCGCGTGTCGTGCACCCAGCCGAGAAGTTTGACGCGCTCGCCTATCCTTCCGCCCAGCTCTTCGACGAACGCTCGCTCTTCGGACTTTTTGATGACCATCGAATATCCACCATCGTCAAATCCGCGCTACAGGTTGTACAGGAATATCCACACTACAGCCCAGACGAGCAGGAAAGTCACGAGGCTGTTCGACAGCAGCTGCGACCTCTTCTGCCCGCGGCCGAGCCTGAACATGACCGCGGCCGAAGCTGCGTACGCCGCCAGCGGAAGCAGCACCGCATACACCAGCGGCCCCGCCTCGAAATAGTTCGACAGCACGCCCGACGCCACTCCGAGCGCTGAGTATGCCGCCACGACCTTCTGTTCCAGTTTTATCTCCATCCAGCTTCAACCCAGAAACGCGCCTTACATCTTCTTCTCTTTTCCAAAGATAAAATCCTTTATCTTCCGCTGCCAGTTCTTCTCCTGCAGCTGCTGCGTCGTTATCCAGCTCTTTCGCACGTACGCTGGCAGCCTGCGCTGCGTCTTGATCAGCATGTCGACAAAATCCACGGTCCGCTGGTCGTGCGGATAGCCTACGCCGAAGTCCACTCCCGCCTCCTTCTTTATCTCCTCGATTGCGCGGTCGCGCTCGACCTTCGCGATTATCGACGCCGCACTCACTATGGGGTAGCGCTTGTCCGCCTCGTTCTCCGCTATTATGCGGAACTTCTTCCCTTCGACCCGCACGTCCTTGCCGCGCTTCCCCTCGTTCAAAAATTCCAGCACTATCTTCTTGAAGCGCTCGGGCCGCGTGGTCAGCGCGTCCAGGTACACCTCCTCCCCGCCTATCATGCCGATTATCTCGGCCATGGTGCGCGCCTCGAGCAGGTTGAGGTTGCTGTTCTCGGACTTTTGCGCGTCTATCCTGCACGGCGGTATGGATATGGGCAGTATGCTCGATACGCGGCTCTCGGTCCGCAGCACGCGCTTGATGCTGTCGTACAGCTCCGCGCGCTTCGCGGGCGTCAGCTCCTTCGAGTCGCGCACGCCCATCCTCCTAAGCTTGGCGACTACGCGTTTCTCCGCCGTTATGCCGCATATGACCATCGGGCCGATGAGTGCGCCTCTTCTGGTAGGATGGCCTCTCAGCCGAGCCTATTTCCAGCCTCATCAATCCCGGTAATCAGCGTACTACTATCCGTTTTTCTGTCGGAACTCTTTGCCATAACTTTCCGTTCCTTTTTACCAAATTGAGTTTTTCTAATTCATTAAGTCTTCTGTAAACGGATTTCCAAGATTTGCCAGTTGATTTTGCCACCTCGGCAGTCGTTTTGGCTTTGCCTAAAATTGTCAATAAGTTGCTTTTTACTTTGGAAATCACAATCAGGTTCGAGTTTGCCCTAACCCAAAAATCCCTGCTTCCAGCTCTGAAATTGGTTACCATGCTCTCTTTTTTGAGAGCACCCAAAACCTTGCTTATGCGCGCCTTGGATCTGCCGAATTTCTCCGAAAGTTCTCTTGTTGGAATCGGGACCGAGAGGAGCAGGTATAGCTCGCTCTTTAAGAAATTTTTATCGTAATGTCGCTGTTTGTAGCAATTCATCATGCTATGGAATTTGGAGTTTTTGTCCCTGTGCAAGGACGTCATTCCAATTTTAAGGATTTTTTCCAAATTCCTCCTGTTAGAAATCTCATATTCTCTATCTTCTTTTCTGAACCTAGACTCTATTCCAAAATTTTCTAACATTTTTTCCAATATCGCGTTCCTTGATTTTTGGGAGATGCGCACGACTCTGCTTTTACATCTCCGGACAAACCTAACGCTCCCTTCCCCTGCGAAAAAGCCTTGCAGTACAAACTCGTATGATTTTTTATTCGAAATAGTTTTTCGGACTATCTCTTTCCAAATTTTAACGAGTTTGACATTTGCAATCCTGTATATGAAATAAGGCTTTCTGGCCCTCTTGTCGGTGTAGAATTTATGTACGGCTTTTATCGGCAGCCTTATCTCTCGGCCATCATCCGAGTAGACATAAATTCTAGCGTTCGGAATTGAACCAAAAATACTAGTCATGGTCTTATCAAAAAGTATGACAAGCTCCTTTAAATTGTTCGTAAAAGTTATTTCACTACTCGTTGTGCTGTCGCCTTCAGCAAGCCATAACCCGACGCATCTAGAAACGTCTTTATGCATGCGTGCATATTGTAATTCCTAATATAAAAATATACCCTATGAAATATCCTCTACCAAAAAGAGGAAATCATATCCAGTGCCTGTACCCCATCTTGAACACTACGACATCCTCTGCGAGGTCCCATACGATGTGCAACACCATCGCAGCGAAGAACAGCCCGACTAGGAAGTACTCCGATATCGCCACGAGCAGCGACCCGCCGAGCGCGACGAAAAACACCATGAAGTTGTGCATCTTGTACTTCCGGGGCTTGCCGTACTCCTCGACCGTGCGCAGTTTGAGATAGCCGCGTATGCCGACGTCCATCCAAAGCGGCACGTGGTCGAAGTCCAGCACCGCAGTGCCCAGGGCAACGGCCGCCGCCTTGCCCATGTCCAGCGTCAGGCTGGGCTGCACCGCGAAGTACAGCGCCGCGGCCAGCACCACGTGCACCGCAGCGTGCACCAGCGCGTAGTTGTACCCTATTATCCTCAGTTTCGGCATGGCCAAGCCAGACACCTTCACACAGTTTCCGTTTTATTCCTATATCGTTTGCAGGATTTTAATCCTTCTGCGTCCCGCGGCCGTTTCGACGGCTCCGAACAAAAGCATTTTCGAAAAGCATAAAACTTTACTATAAATAGTTTTGCGATAAATTTATGCTAAGGCGATTTTTAAGTGGTTGCTTCGAAACTATCTGCTTCGAAGGAATTCAACATACGGATAGAGAACATCGTCGCGTCCGCGTCTTTCGGAGTGCTCATACCGCTCGAGAAGGTCGTATCCAAGCTTGACGGCATGGAGTACGAGCCCGAGCAGTTTCCCGGCCTCGTCTATCGCATGAAGGACCCGAAGGCGGCCGCGCTCATATTCGGCAGCGGGAAGATCGTGTGCACTGGCGCGCGCAGCGTCAAGGACGTCAAGGCCGTTTTCGCGAAGGTCGTCGAGGTGGTCACGAAGTCGGGCGTGAAGGTCCCGAAGGACTTCAAGACGCAGGTCGAGAACATCGTCGCGTCCGCGAAGCTGGACGGCAACCTGAACCTCGACAAGATAGCGTTCAACCTCGAGAACTCCGAGTACGAGCCGGAGCAGTTTCCCGGACTGGTGTACAGGATGAAGGACCCGAAGGTCGCGTTCCTGCTGTTCGGCTCTGGCAAGGTCGTGTGCACGGGCGCGCGCAGCGTCAAGGACGTCGGCATAGCCGTTACAAAAGTGTCGAAGAAGCTCAAGAGCATCGGCGCGATGGTGAAGCCGAAGCCTGTGAAGTGAAGCGTTGGGCGGTTTTTGTTTTCCCCTTTCAATTTTTTTCAGCGGAAGTGAGGTCTCGCAAGCGGCAATACCCGCCGCGCGCAAATATACATCAACCGCAGCACGCAGCGAACGCGTGTCCTCTGATAGAGGCGTGGCGCGGAAGCTGCAAATGGCCCGCGCCCGCGATTAGCGGCCGGGCCGGCAATGCGGTTTTCCCGAACACCCACCTGTTTTGGAAATACCATAGAATTCGGTTAACGATAATAACATCCGGACCGAAGAAGACTTTTGGAGATTATGGAACGCGAAGAGCTGGTAGAAAAATTCTCGGAGTTCCTGAACGAGAGATGCATGGGCGACCTCGTCACCGCGCTCACCGAGAACAGAAAGTCCATCTCCGTAGACTTCTCGCTGCTCGACAAGTTCGACGTCGAGCTCGCGGACTACCTGATCGAGCAGCCTGAGGACGCGCTGTCCGCGGCCGAGGAGGCGATCAAGAGCATAGACACCGGCATGGTCGAGTCCAAGCTGCGCGTGCGCTTCTACAACCTGCCAGCGAGCAAGAACATCCGCATACGCAGCATACGCGCCGAGCACCTGGGCAAGATGCTGGTCGTCGACGGCGTTGTGAAGAGCGCGAGCGAGGTCCGTCCGGAGATTTCGGAGGCGGTTTTCGCATGCCCGGAGTGCGGCATGCGCATGTCCGTGATGCAGGCCGAGCGCAACATCAAGGCGCCGGACCGCTGCGAGTGCGGGTGCAAGCGCGGCTTCAGCCTGGTGGACCAGAAGATGTTCGACGTGCGCTGGGTCACGGTAGAGGAGCCGTTCGAGATAACCTCGGGCGAGCAGCCGAGCGAGCTGACCATACTCATGAAGGAGGACCTGACGACCCCGCTGATGCAGAACCGCACAGAACCGGGCAACCGTATACTGATAACGGGCGTGCTCAAGCACGTGCCGCGGGTTTCAAGGGACGCGTCGTCGCGCATGATGGACATCTACCTCGACGCGAACCACGTCGACTCGATCGAGGTAGGGTGGGAGGAGCTGAACATCAGCCCGGACGACGAGCAGAAGATCATCGAGCTGTCGAAGGACCCGCTGCTGTACGACAAGCTCGTGGCGTCGCTCGCTCCGACCATCTACGGCCTGAACGACATCAAGGAGTCCATCATCCTGCAGATGTTCGCGGGCGAGCAGCACGTGCTCCGCGACAAGACGCGCATACGCGGCAACCTCCATTTGTTGTTGGTCGGCGATCCGGCGTGCCTCGTCGCGGACGAGCGCATCGTGCTTGCGGACGGCACCATCATGAAGATGGCCGAGGCCGGAACGCGGCACCTGCAGAAGATAGACCTACACGTGCACACGGGCAGCGGCCGCAACTACGGCCGGGCCGACAGGTTCCATGTGTACCGGAAGCAGCCGGTCATGGAGATCGTCACGGAAACGGGAAAGAGTATAAAGGGCTCGTACAACCAGCCGGTGCTCGTGCTCGATAACACGAGTAACGTCTGGAAGAGGCTGGACGAAATCAGGATCGGCGACAGGGTGCGGACGCTGTCGAAAATCGAGTGCAAAATCAAGTCGCCGGTGGAGACTGGATGGAGCGACAAGGATTATTATCACAAGAAGCCAGAGTGGAAGATTAAAGTCCCCGCGCACGTCGATGAGAAGCTGGCCGCGATATTCGGCTACGTCGTCGCGGACGGATGGGTGCAGAAGAACAGGGTCGGCTTCGTTATCAGCAAGGACGAGTCCGACATCCTCCCGGAACTGGAGTGTGCCTTCGCGGACTGCTTCGGCGCGCCAGTGTCCACGTACGTGCACAGGCGGGCCAGCAGGCGCATCGCGTACTACCAAGTGAACAGGACGCACGCGGCCGAGCTGCTTCAGTTCCTGAAGGAGAAGCGCGTGCCCGGCCTGATTTTCAAGTCCGGCAACCGTGTTGTCGCGTCGTTCCTGCGCTGGCTGTACGAAGGTGATGGCACGGCGTTCGCGAACGGCCGCGGCCGCACGTCTGTAAGCCTGCGCTCGGCCAGCATCGAGCTGCTGCGGGACGTGCAGATGCTTCTCCTGAGGTTCGGCATACATTCGCGAATCCTGTGGGACGGCAGGGGAAGCGCGTCCAAGATAGATGGCCGTGTGATAAAAGGCTATCCCAGCGGGACGCTGATGATACGCAGGTCCGGGGACATACTACGGTTCTTCAAGAACGTCGGATTCGCGAGCGCGAAGAAGAAGGATAGGCTCGCAAAGGTCGTCGAGTACGCCAAGGCGCACGTCCGACGCGTGCATAAGGAAAGGGCTGAGAAAATCGTGCGCATAAGCCGTCATCCGGCCGAGGACGTTTTCGACATAGAGGTGCCCGTGCACCACAGGTTCGTGGCGAACGGCATAGTCGTGCACAACACGGCAAAGTCGCAGATCATGAAGCTCGCGTCCACGATGATACCGCGCGGCAAGTATGCGTCCGGAACGGCAGTCTCGGGCGCAGGCCTTACCGCGACGGTCGTGCGCGAGGAAAAGTTCGTCGGCGGCTGGGTGCTCGAGGCGGGCGCGCTCGTGCTCGCGAACCGCTCGATTTGCGCGATCGACGAGTTCAGCCACGTGGCGCCGCATGACATGATCAAGCTGCAGGAGGCGATGTCGCTCGAGACCATCTCCATCGCGAAGGCTTCCATCGTCGCGACGCTCCCGGCGCAGACCGCCATCCTCGCGGGCGCCAACCCCAAGTTCGGACGATTCGACCCTTATATCCCGATCAAGGAGCAGCTCGATATAAACGAGGTCATGCTCAGCAGGTTCGACCTGCGGTTCGCGCTCAAGGACGTGCCCAACCCGGAAACGGACAAGAAGATAGCCGACCACGTCCTGAAGATGCGGCACTTCGAGGAGGACGCGGCATTGCCGGCGATAGACCCCGCGTTCCTGCGCAAGTACATCGCCTACGCGCGCGCGAACGTGCACCCGAAGCTCACGGTGGAGGCGGGCGAGAAGCTGAAGGAGTTCTACCTGGAGATGCGCGCCATGAGCGGCGAGGACTCGGCCGTCTCCATAACCGTGCGCCAGTACGACTCGCTAATACGCATGTCCGAGGCGTCGGCGAAGGTCCGGCTCAGCGAAACGGTGGACATCGAGGACGCTCAGCGCGCCATAAACCTCATGAGCCTCTCGCTGCGCCAGTTCGGGTTCGAGCCCAGCACGGGTAAGATAGACATCGACCGCGTCGAAGGGCAGCGTATGACGTCCGCGCAGCGCGGCAAGACCAAGATAATGATGGACGTGATAGCCGCGCTCGAGGCTGAGCTGGGCAAGGAGATGCCCAGGGACGAGCTCGTCCGGCGCGCGGCCGCCGAGGGCATAGACGACGCCGAGGACATCTTGCGCAAGCTGCTGCAGATAGGCGACCTTTACGAGCCGAGGCAGAACGTGATCAGCCGCGTGCACGGGTAGCGCTACCTGCAGGCGCTGGCAAGTTAAGTCGTTTTACGGGCAATTACATTTGAGGCGTTGACCTGTATGGAGTTCGAGAGCGACGCGCTGGCCGGGAAGCCGGAAAGGCTCGTTGCGGTGCGCGTGCGCGCCGCGGACATAACGAAGGCCCGCTTCTTCCCAGGCAGCCGCGAGGTCATGGAGGCAGGCTATGCCATCACTCCCCTGGCCGAGAGGGTGTCGCGTGCCAATCTGCTAGGCACAATCGTAGACAAATTCGTAAGCGACGATGCGAAGTACGCGAGCATCACGCTCGACGACGGCACGGACGCGGTGCGCGCGAAGGCCTTCGGCGAGGACGTCGGGATGTTCGAAAGCGTGAAACCCGGCAGCGCGGCTGTAGTGATCGGCAGGGTGAAGGAGTACCAGAGTGAGACATACCTGGCGGCGGAGTCGGTGCGCGTGTTGCAGCCGGGCGAGGCGAACGAGGAAAGCATGCGCAAGCTTGAAATCCTGGACAGGCTGAACGACCAGCGCACGGTGGTGGAGGCCGTCCGGCGTGCTGCGACGGGCATGTCCGACGAGGACCTGCGCGAGTACGCGCGGCGCGTGGGCATGGACGCGGAGGCGCTGCAGGTCGTGCTCGAACATAAGGCCGAGGACCACAGGCCCCGAGTGCTGGAGGTGCTTGAACGGCTGGACGAGGGCGGCGGCGTGGACGTCATGCGGCTGTTCGAGGAACTGAAGCTGCCCGACGCCGTTGTGGAGCGTGCGGTCGACGAGCTTCTGGAGGATGGTTCGCTGTTCGAGCCGTCGCCAGGGAAATTTAAGGTAATCAGGGGTTAATCTAATAAAGCACAAGTTCGAAATGAAAGCATCTGATGCATGCGAATGGGTGGTTTTCGAATGGTAGACGAGTACGAGCGGCTGCTGAAGGCGGCCATGGACAGGATGCCGAGGAAGACGGCCGAGAAGAAGAGGTTCGACGTGCCGAAGGTATTGACGCTCGTGCAGGGCAACAAGACCATAATCAAGAACTTCGCGGAAATACTGGCGGCGTTCCGCCGAGACGAGCGACACGTGTCGAAGTACCTGCTCAAACAGCTGGCCACGCCCGGCACTGTGGATGCGGGCACGCTCGTGCTGCAGCGCAAGGTCGAGCAGTCGATGATACAGCGCAAGCTCGAGGACTACATCCGCGAGTACGTCTACTGCAAGGTGTGCGGCGAGCCGGACACGGCGCTCGTGCGCGAGGACCGTCTCGTGTTCATGAAGTGCGAGGCATGCGGGGCGCGCTCGTCGGCGAAGGAAATCTAGACGATAGACGGTCGATGGTGGCATTGATGTTCTGGGGAAGGTTCTTCGTAGCCAAGCGCGACGTGGTGCTCGCGATGTGCGACGACGACCTGCTCGACAAGAGGATCGGCGACGGCAGGCTCCAAATCACGGTCAGCAAGCGCTTCTACGGCGAGAAGCTGATAGGGAGCGAGGCCGACGCCGTGAAGTACCTGGGCAAGTGCACAATCGGCAACATCATCGGAAAGCGCATAGTCGCGCTCGCGGAGAAGAACGGTTTTATCACGAAGGAAAACATACTTCTTATTGGTGGGGTGCCGCATGCGCAGTTCGTCAAGCTCAAGGTCTAGCCGGCCGCGGCAGAGCAACAAGGCGCAGTTCCTCGTCATAACCGCGTTCGTCATGGTCAGCATATTCTACCTGGTCAGCAAGTGGATGCAGCCGTACACCATACCGGACACCTCCGAGATAGTGCTCGCGGAGGAGCCGTTCGTGTTCAACAACGTAAAGGAGAAGGCGCTCTACCTCGTCAACACCAGCAGCAGCTGCGAGGAGCTCGTGTACAACCTGCAGGAGTTCAAGTCGTACGTGGAGGACTATGCGTTCCGCAAGCTCATCGTCTACTTCGACTACACCTTGGAGACGCCGTGCTATACGGAGGATCCGGACTTTCCCTTTCCCGTGCTCGTCCTGTTCGACATACGCGTCCAATCGCAGACCCTGAAGGCCGCTGACAAGTTCTACGGCTACTGGCCGCCTGGCACCGGGCCGTGATGCGACTGACACATTAATTATTAGAAGGTCGTTTAATAACGAATTAATAACAATTAATAAAATAATAGTGTGGTTGCTATGCAAGAAGGATCTCTCAGCTTTGGCAAAGATTCGGTTGCCATACACCTCACAAAGGAAAATTATTGGAAGTTTTTCAGAGATTTATTTGAAGCGCTTGGAGAGACAAGAGACTGTACGATAGACCTCGCTTACGGCACAGGCCTCACGCAGGCAGACATCTGTGATGCTGCTAATCCGTGTGTGTTTTTTGAAAAATTGGGGGTTTCGGTGGGCAAAGATTTCAAGGGAACGTTCGACTCGACGAACATAGACATGGTAACACGCAACCTCGTTGAGAAGTACGGCTGGCAGGACTGTAGGATAGAATGTAAGGATTTTTTCATAGAGCAGAATCATCACGAGTTCTTCACAGTGAGGCAGAAACCGGGGAAGGTTTTGGAGTGGGAAAAAATCTCCAAAGCAATCAGCAAAGTTTTCGAGTCTTGATTCGCATTATTTTTTACTGCTTCCTTCTTTCTGTAGCCTGATTAATCTTTCATAGAGAGGTTCTGGCATTTCTATACCAAGCGGCCCAAACCGCTTTCTATCGAAATCTGACCCCCTTTCTCCTAGCACCCAACTTGTCATATCTATGTGAGACACTGGATGATGTGCGTCAGCTGGGTGGGTCTCGACCTTTACGCCTGTAAACCTGTCCCTAAATTCTGCACTTCTTACGAAAGCGTCAAGCGATAGACTCCCAGTGCTTACGAAAGGTTGGTGCTTAGCAAATGGGTCGAACGAAAGAACGTGACCGAGACCGGGTCTAGGCTTTAATCCGTAGTACAGCTGCATAGAGGAGGACTCGGTTACCAGATAGGCATTGCCCAACAGTTTTTGTATGTTTGAGGAGTAAACGACTTCGGCGACCATGGCATCACCTACTTGTTATTTGAAACAGAATGCTTAAAAATCACTCACATTTAGGCGTTTCAGGTAGTCTACTACGCTAGAAAATCCATTTTCTTTGAGAGGTTTCAATAAATTGTAGCCTTCTATGTAATAATCTTTGGAAACTGTACGAGTGATACGACCAAGGATTTCTTCTTCTACCAACAAAGAAAATCCTTCGATATGAGGAATGAGCGCGGACTGTAGGTTTTTCAATCTGGACGCCTTTTCTCTATAACTCCCAAAATGTTTTTTATCAATTTCGTAGACTGGACGATTTTTAAAGAGTGATTCTATGCCCGAAGCTTCGATTTCCTTTTTTGAAAGTTTTTTAGACTGCGAGTTTGTAAGTTCCTTTTCAATAACAATTATATTTTCTATTTTTTCATCTCCGAATAACGATTTTTCCAAATCATAGACCTCTCTGTCCAAAGTTGCGAGGGTTTGGCCGATAGGAAAATTCTCGAAAAACGACCCGTGGGCGGATTCGTGAACGTACCTCGCAAGAACTTCGTTTTCGTCCTGCACTAAAAGCACATAGCCCTCGTAACTACGAGGTAAAAACATGCCTCCTTCGCCATCGGTGACGTTCTCTAATTTATCGCAAAGGTAAATTTTCGTTCTTTCGAGCGGAATTCCATTCTTCTTATACCACTCCAAAACCTCTTCTACCTCGATTTTCAGAGGCATAATTAGTTATTTAAAAGTGATTTTTAAATACTCGTTCATGGAGCCGGACTTTCAGAAGCTGGCGGAACTTCTAGAAGACAGGTTTGGCGACATCTCAAAGGTCACATGGGTATTCGGCTCCTTTTCGGAGAATACGCAGAATGGCTTTAGCGATGTGGATATCGCGACTGTGACGATAGACGAAGAGTCTGCAGTACAGATAGAAACCATGTCGGAGTCCTTGTCCAAAACATATAATTTGAATCTGGATATAGTCCCCTTTTCCGAAAACAACATAAATCAGAGGTGTAGTCACAACGACTATTTGCTCGGAAGCGTATTGAAAAATCCACTCCACTTATTCGGTGACAAAACTTTCCTAAACGAGCTTGTTAGAAAATTATATTCAAAGAAGCCGACCGAAGATTCTGTGAAATACAACCTACTTCAATCAATCTACGTTTTTGATATATGCATGTCATATTTCGAGGAATTCAAATTTTATTCAAGAAAACTGCTTCACGACACGTTCCCAGAGGTGGATGCATACAAAACTCTTGTATTTGAGAACGCTTTCGGCAAAGAACTCAGAGGTGAAAACTTGGATGTTAGAATAGCCAATCGGAGGCTATTTGATAGCCTGAAAAACATCCCTGTTTCGGCTGGATACAAGTTGGCATCCCAAAAAATCAAAGCACTTGGCAGAACCGTAGACTTGAGTGATTTGAGGAGGTATACAGAGACTCCAGAAGAGCTATTTTTCAACGACGCATATGACTACTATAAATCACATAAGAACCGGGACGCCGAACCGCTGAAAGTGAGGGACTACCTCAAAACACTTTCTGATATGCTGCAAAATTAACCAAGCGACAAGGATGCAGACTGCCGGGCACCGGGCCGTAGGCGCATTGAAATTCAAGTATACTTTATTGTTTGTCAGAGCCAGCCAGCAAGGCGTATTTGGCAGCACATCTGAATGAATGAAAATAAAAATCTGATTATTCCTGATACCATTTGAAGAATCTGACTCCGATTGCAAAGGTCGCCAAACTAATCGCACTCAGCATGAGTATTTCTGGAATCATGTCCCACACAGACGCCCCCAGTAGCATGCTTTTTCTAAAGGCCTCCACGGAATATGTCAATGGAAGGAATTTACTGATGATATTGACGTACCAAGGAGCCATTTCCTTAGAGTAAAAGATGGGGGAAAAAAACATCATGACAAAGGAGAGCGGTTGTACGATTATTCCTGCTTCTCTTGGGGTCTTAGCGTACGACGCGGCTAAAAATCCGATTCCAGAAAGAGAAGAGACGGTAAGGACGTTCAAGAGCAGTAAAACCGTAAAATCCACAATGATTTTAGCGCCCAGTAAAAAGACTCCTATACCTATTGTTATTACCCCAAGAGCTATCCCCCACAGACCACCGATTAAGGCCATAGAAAGTAGGTAGCTGAATCTTGACAACGGTGTCGACATCAATAGCTCAACCCGGCCTCTTTCTTTATCCTCAGTGATTCTTAGTGGCACTATCATGAGGTTGGTAAACATCAGCATGAGGGGTAGATAGCCGGCGATTATTATAGAAATGTGCGTTGCCTCTATGCTTCCAATTGAGATGGTTCCTTGGTTGAATATGGTACCGAACGCTACGAGTGAGATTACAGGAAATAGCAACAAGCCAAACAACGATAACGGTTCTCTGGACAGTTCCTTTAGGCCGCACACCGTGAGCCAGTAGGCATCCTTCAAGTCCTTGATTTTTATCATTCTTCCAACCTCTTGCCGGTCAGGGACAAAAAGACGTCCTCAAGCGTAGGCTCTCTGATGTGGATCGCCTTTAAGGTCTTTCTGACTTTATCCTGCGACATAATTTGCGAGACGAGTTTGGCGGGCCTTTTGGTGAAAAATTCAAACACATCCCCATTGTTCCTGATGAAATCTATCACACCATTGAGTTTTTCTGGTTCGATGTTTTTTGCCTCGATCTCTATGACGTATTCCGCGCCCAATTCCTTTTTTAGGTCCTTTGGCCTTCCTTCTTTGATTAATTTTCCCCCGTCCATTATCCCAACCACGTCGCATAGACTGTCTGCCTCTTCCATATAGTGCGTGGTCATGACTATCGTCGTCCCCTGATTTTTAATTTCCTTTATAAATTTCCATATCTCCCTCTTTATCGAGGGGTCGAGTCCCGTTGTCGGCTCGTCTAAAAACAGGACATCGGGCTTGTGTATGATGGCCATGGCGATGCTCAGGCGTTTTTTTATGCCTGTGGAGAAGTTTTTTGTAACGCGATTCTGGCAGTCCTCTATGTCAAGAAGCTTGACCACTTCCAGGATTCTCTTTTTTAGCTTATCTCCGGACAATCCCCTGATTCTTCCAAAAAGGGCAAGATACTCTTTTGCCGTAAGGTTCCCTGAAAACCTGTTTTCCTGCGGGACAACGCCTATCATCTGCTTTATTTCTTCTTGGTCAACCGAAACATCAAAGCCGCCAATGAATGCGGCTCCGGAAGAGGGTTTTAAAATGCAAGCCATCATCTTAAGGAGAGTTGTCTTTCCCGCGCCATTTCTCCCAAGTAGTCCGTATATGGTGCCTTTTTTTATTTTTAAATTGAGGTCTTTTACTGCAACAAAATCATCAAACTTCTTGGAAGGTTTTTTGTTACTATCATAATTTAACCTAGGAATTTATATTTCTCTACTTAGTTCTTTACAATCAATAATTAATAACCACTATCACCCGCGCGTCGTTTCTGGCCTTTTCGGACCGTAGCCTGGACGGCAACTATTTTAAGCGGCCGGACGAAGGATTATTTGTCCCGATTCGGCGGTTTCCGCCTTATAAGGAGGGTCATCTTTATATACCACTTGGCGGTAGTGAATAAATAGTGATGTTTGATGCCGGCGCTTGAAAGGCACATAGG
>JBDRGB010000007.1:0-34741 GCA_043818155.1 Candidatus Aenigmatarchaeota archaeon
TTGGATGATTCCGGCAGCTGAGTTATTCTTCGTCGGGTGCGTCTTGTTCCTGTTCGTCAGCACTTTAGTGGTCTACAAAAAGGCCGTGCTTTCCATGTCCGCCGCGGCCGTTCCGATTATCGAGGCCGTTTTAATTATAGCGGTAGTTGAGATGTCGCAGTCGCTGACGACGCAGGGTTGGGTAGTAGACTCCGCCACGCTCGCCGGTGGGTGCGCTTTCATGGCGGCCAGCGTTCTGCAGACTCTCATACTGACCGAGAAGGCAGTGAAATCTAGGCTTTCGAGGATGTATACGAGGACGTCCATTGTCCTAATATCGGTCGGTGTAGTGCTATCTTTCACGCCTCTGAACAGGTTCGGGTTGGCATTGGCGTTCGGCGGGATTATAGGACACGCGATTGTAAAGCCGCTCTACGAGGAGTTCGCAGGGCGGTTCAGGACGTGACTGCCGCCATGCAGTAATTCGACCGCTCGTCTCCTTGGTAAAAGGACAGCTTGCCGCCGCATGAAACGCATTTCCCGGACAGCGGTGGGGTGCTGTACGTTTTCGCGCATTTTTCGCACACAAGGCCGTCCGCCGATTCCAACGCGGTATCCGCCGCGCTCGGCGTCTTTTTCTTTCCAAGCAGCGACGTAAGGAGAGTCTGCCTGCCTATGCCTAACAGTTCCGATTTTTCTATGCCCATCGCGTCGAACACGCGCTCGAGTGGTGGCACCAGCTGGTTTTCCATGTAGTATTTGTAGTCGACCTTTATCCCCCGCGCCTTGACGTACTTCGGGTCTTCGGCTCTGTTGGACAGCAGCTGCATGCCGTGGACTATCACGTAACCCACGCGGTCGCCGACGCCAGGCGCGTCGCTCGGGCTTCGCATGCGCATCTTCTTCACAACCTCTATGTGCGGCTGCACGCCTTTGTACGACTTGATAGGCTTGGATATGCTCTTTGTTATCACCAGCTTGTCTATCGGTATCTCGTTGTTCTGCAGCTTCCTCATTACGCCGCGCACGAACTCGAAGGCCTTCTTCGGATTCTGCTCCTTCATCACTATTTCCAGCACGCTGTACAGCGTCTCACCGACGAGGTCGCACCAGTCGCGGCGTATCGTCTCTATGCCCTTCGTTATTATCTCCCCGTCTCCGTCGGCCTTCTCGAACAGCCAGCCCGCATAGCGCTTCTTAGTAAGTATGAGCAGCGATTTGAACACGCCCTCCGTCTTTATCTTGACTATGCCCTCGAGCTCGGTGTTTATCATCCGCTCCAGCTCCGCGCCCGTCTCGAAGGCCTTCGGCAGGTCCGCGGTTCCGGTATTGACCATTATCGAATCCGTATCCCCGTAAATCACCTTGAATCGCCTATCGGCCTCGACCGTGTCCCTCGTCTTCTGTATGAGGTGCCTTCCGCAGCTCGTTATGGTGTTCGCTATGCCCAGGAGGTAGACCTTCGCCTGCATGTAGCCCGTATAGCCGTAGAACGCGTTCGCCATTATCTTCAGCGCGAACTGCTTGGCGTCCAGCTCCCGTATCCTGTTCCTGTCCGTCTCTGCCCGCATCGCCTTTTTTACCTTGTCACGCTCTGTTATCAGCGTCTCGACTATGTGCGGTATGATACCGCGCCTGGTTTCCTTCGAAACGAAGCGCGTGCCATACGGCGTCTCTATGCACGGTTTCTCCAGCATGCCGATAGACTCGGCGTCCAGCTTGAAGTCCGCCTCAGGCCCGCCATCCACGAGTGTTGTCGGACAGATGTTGTAGGAAATGTATATTGATGGGTACATGCTTTTGAAGTCGAGGTATGCTATGCATGACGTGTGCAGGCCGGATTCGGGCTCGAGCACGAGCGCGCCCTTCAGGCCCCGCGTCTCGCGCTCGACGCTCCTGCGAGTGATCTCGTCCGGAGACGGCCTGCAAGGAACGACGAACCCGGATTCGTTGAACTTGCGCAGCAGCAGGTTCTCTATTCGCACGGACTCTCCGCCGGACAGCACGTCATGAAGGAGCAGCCCTGACACCTTCGACAGTTCTATGAACTTGTCCAGCAGGTTCTTCTCCAGCAACAGCTTCAGCGCGAGTTCCGAGTCCTTGCGCGAGTACAATATCAGCTTATCTATCTTCTCCCCGTCGCCGTTCCAGTACTTGCCTATCTCGCTGTGCGATATGTCTACCTTGTCCTCGTTCAGCAGCGCCTTGGAAACGTCGCCGAGGCCGTAACGCTTCAGCCTGAAAAACCCCTTGCTCGCGGATTCCTTTATCAGCTCGTACGTGTCCGCTATTATCCTTCCTGGTATCGTGTTGCGGTAGCGCACGCCGAGCTTCTTGCAAACGGCCGGCTTGTTGTTGCACCTGCCTATGGTGCAGGGTATGCCTCGCTGCTTGAACCGTTCGGTTATGTACGGGAGGTCGAAGCCGTTTATGTTATAGCCCACCACGACATCGGGGTCGTACGCGTCCATTATCCTCACGAATTCCTTCAGCATGTCCTTCTCGCTCGCGAACGTCCGCACGCTCCTGTCCGCCGTCTTAACCTGTTTAGTTATGAGCACCACGGACTCGTCGCCGTCGTGGTGTGGGTGGAATGACATGCTTATCATGGCTATATCGTCACGCCTGGCATCTGGCAGACCCTCGTACCCGCCCACGACCTCTATGTCTATCGAAACGTACTTGAAATCCGGGAACGCCGATTCCTGGGACGCCTCTATCTTGGTCGCTGTCACCTTGTGCTTCGCCTTTACCGTATTCGTAATCGTCGCGTTGCCCGTCACTTTGAGCATGCCCAGCCCGGATATGCTGTTGTCGGCCATGAACCTGTACTTGAAAAGTATGTCCGCCTCGAACATGCCTTTCACGAAGTTCTTCCCCCTCAGCGCCTCGCGCACCTCCGGCACCTTCGACGGATCCGCCATCGTAATCTTCAGCAGGTCGCTCTTGTCCTTATGGTATCCTATCGGGAGGAAGCGCTTGACCACCTCTATGTTCTTTATCGCGCCGTGGAAATTGTCCCGCAGGAACTTCTCCGCTGATTTTATCGTGTCCTCGCCCCAATCCGCCGGGAGTATGTAGAAGTAGGGGTCGAACCCCTCGACGAACGCGCAAACCGTCTTTCCGTCGGTGGCCTTGCCGAACAGCCGTATGATCGGCTTGTTGTTGATGGTTGTATAGTCACATTCAAGGAGCTGGAAGTCTAATTCCATACGATAATTTTATGACAGGTCAAGTTTATTAACGTCCCTCGACAACATGTCGACCGTAAAGAATGTGGGCGCGTCCGAGAAGCTTCCTATATTAATCAAAGTTGTACCCTTGTAGTTCGAGGTCGACGGCTCTTTGGAGCCAGTTACTATGAAAATGTCCGGGATGTCGTCGAAAAGGGTGCCATGGCTGCCGATGCCGCCACATTTGCGCACCCCGCCGAGTGGCAGGATTCTGCGTTTGAGTACGTTCGTCACTATCCTTTCCTCGCTACCCCACACATCCTTATAATTTTCCAAACTGCTGCTTTCGCATGACACTATCTTCAGACCCGCGATGTCTGCAATTGACGGCGTGGGCACGGTGGTTCTGCATACTTCCGCGGGCAACCCCCCCAGCAGCTCGTCCATATCTTTGAGGTGCTCTTGTTTGGAAAAGGCAATCACATGTATGTCCTTGTTTATGTTCTCGCCAAGCCATTTGGCGAATTTTTCGAAGATTTTGGCCTCGAATCCGGCTGCATGCTGTCCGTTCCCGTAAACGAACGCGCACAGCGTGTGCCTGCTCGAGCTTTCCACCTTCCTCTTCAACGGTATGTCCGGCCAGAATATTTTTTTAACGGCCGGACACTCTTCCTCGAATTCGCACGCCACGCCGACAATGTCGCCTTCGAGTATTTCATCCAAATCCGCCTTGCCAAACCTCAGAGTTGCGGTTCCGGTAGCGTCCTCCACGACGGCCGTGCCCTCTCCGACTTTTTCCAAGACACCGACTATCAGCGAGAATTTTTGCTGCCTCTGTATTTTGTTTATGGAGAGCAACCCATCGAGCTTCCCTGAAAGAACCTTCCTCACTTCCTCATATTCCTTGGCCTTGTTAGAAACCGCGTCCTCGACCGAAAGTTTTTCAGGCGCATGGTTAAAATCCTTTAACATCTTCACTGCACACGTTGTGGGCATGGCCGGCTGCGTCCCCATCACCTTTCTCACATAATCAAGCGCGATTATTGCCGGATGCCCGCCTGCCTTTCCAATGTTTTTTTGGATTGAGAGGAACGTTTCTACCTTCTCCGGGGTTTCTACGAAAAACTGAAGCGCGGCCGCTTCCAAACTGTAGCCGTCCGAAAGGAATCGTTCCACTATCTCTTTCTTCCCCATAATACCAACCCTTCCGAAAATAATCGGTTTTTTCAAAAATTAAACGTAGTTGGTTCATCTCTTCAGCGTATATACCGTAAGACCGGGTTTGCCGGCTTCTTTGGAGTGTGGCAGCGCCATGGCCTGGACCCTGTTCGTTTCTACGAGCTCTTGGGTGTATTTTTGCACGGTGTTCCAGCTTACCCGCGCCCCCAGCTTCTCGGACACGATCCGAGCCATAGCGGATACCGTCATCGGTGAGTTGGTCGAGCCTAGCGCCTCCATTAGAAGCGTGTGTATGCTCGCACGTTTGTTCGGCCGGCCGCGCCTCATGTTGTTTTTATAACCTTTCATAGAAATAAATTTTTATGAATTTTCTCATATATGTTCGGGTAGTCTGTTTGCCCCGAAAATAATTACAAACAAACTAAACTGATTTGTTATATTATTTATATTATAACATTGTTATAGTTTAGTTAGTTAGTTAGTAAACGAACTTTTTCTAGCAGGAATAAAAGCGGTATTTACATACCTATCTATCAAAATTTACGAACACCCATTAGAATGTTTTGGAACTGTTGCAGGAAACATTTGGAAAGTTTAGAATAAAGAATTGGAATGTTCATAGAATATTTTATGGATGTTCATAAAAATAATTTAGCATTCCGATAATTTTGTTTTTGGGATTTTTTTCGAAGATATGCGCGTTTAACGAAAAATATTCTTTAACAAAACGGGTGAGAAACAAACTCACACGAACCTCGTCAGGCCGTGTATGAGGAAGAATTTGGTTATCACGGCGCGGACCATCTTATCCTTGTCTCGCACCGGCTCGTAGTTGATTGGATTGGACCCCCGTATCTTCCCTAGGAAGCCGG
Source organism: Candidatus Aenigmatarchaeota archaeon (assembly GCA_043818155.1). GTDB lineage: Archaea > Aenigmatarchaeota > Aenigmatarchaeia > CG10238-14 > SCSR01 > JAPLUY01. The sequence goes on from JBDRGB010000007.1 coordinate 5,204, forward strand.
CCACCACCAGGTTATCTAGCCGCTTTCTGAACGCCTCCTGGCATATTTTCAGCCTATGGTTGTCCTTCATCTCCCTGTAGAGTATGGGGAAGCAGAACGGTTGGGTGTCGAACGGGAAGTCCTTACCGGTCATGTAAAATTTGCGCAGTATCTGCACATCAAAAAAGTCAAGTTTCTCGGCAAGCAGCGCCGTGGTCTGCTCGAAGTCCGATTCCAGAGCCTGGCCGAGCTCGAGTTTTGTGCGGTTCTGCGCAATCATTTCAGCCTGCATCCTAGCACCATCCTACATGTAACGTCAACACTCGGCCCGGCAAAAACAAAAACAGCACGCGTGGCGTTGAAGGTAATTAACAATTAACACCTAAAGTATAAAAAACGTTTTCGATGGTGTAAGCGTCATATCAGACTGACTATTTCGGCAGTTACGCCACCGTCTCCTACCTCGACAACACCGCAGTATCCTTCAGGCAGCCTGCCGGGGTTTACGATTTTCGTTCGTCCTATCTCGTCGACACCGCGGCCCTCGTGTATGTGGGCGCAGACGGCCACGTCCGGCTTGAGTTCCTCCACAATCATGCGCACCGCCTTCGATCCGACGTGCATGCCGGATGGCAGCATGTCCGTTTTGGTGTTGAAAGGCGGGACGTGCGTCACCTGTACCTTGAACTTCGCCAGCTTCACAGAGTCGTATGCCTTGCGCAAGCCGGCTTCTATTTCTGATTCCTCTGGCTCGTACGCGGTGCCGAAAGGCGTCTTGGCTCCTCCGAACCCGTAGAACCCGACGTCGCCGATGACCCTGCCGACACCATGCACGCTCACGCCGGCCTTCCCCAAAACCGGTATGAGGACGAGGTCCAAGTTGCCTGGGACGGCCACCACCGGCCTGCCTGCGGCTTTAAGTTCTTCTATTACCAACCGCCCGATATCCTCCTGTGCGAACCCACGGGGCGGCACGTCCGTAAAGTCGCCAGGGCACACAATCGCGTCGAACCCAAGCACACTCATCTTATCCAGGGACTGCAGCATGTTCTCGATGTCGTTGTGCACGTCAGCTATCACAGCTATTTTCATCGAACCAATCACCCACCGTATAAACTATATTCAACTTTAATTTTAAAATAATACAGATTTAATTATGCTGCATATGAAGGCGCGCGGATACCGAGTCGAGCGCAAGATACGGCTCATGTTCGAGTCCGCCGGCTGGAAGGTCGTTCGCTCGGGCGCGAGCCTAGGAGAGTCTGACCTGATATGTGTGCGCGGCGGCAAGTGCGTAATGCTCCAGATAAAATCAACGAAGCGCAAGAAGTTCTACTATTACGAGTACATGAAGCCGGAGCTGGAGGGGATGCCGTTTTATCTCGTGGTGGATTTCGGATATGGCAAGATACGAATGCTGCCCCCAAAAAAGACCGTAGTGCCGACGGACGGGGAAAACATAAAGGAATTCCTCGGCGCCGCCTGATTGAGCGCGCGGCGGTTATAACGCGAAATACATTTAAGCAGACGACGATATCTAAATTAAGAAGCAGTTAGATGGAGCGTGGACATAGATGGCTGTTCTAGTGAAAGAAGTGATGTCGAAACCGGCGGTAGTTGTTGATGCGAACAAAACAGCCAAGTTTGCCGGCGAACTGATGCGAAAGAACAGGAGAGGGTTCCTCGTCGTCGTGCAGAAAGGCAACCCGATAGGCGCGCTTTCCGACAGCGACCTGATAGGCCGCGTCGTCGCAAAGGCCAAGGACGCGTCGAAGCTGAGGGTCCGCGACTTGATGAGCAAGCCCATGATAGCCGTTACGCCTGTAGAGGACGTGATGGATGCCGTCAAGAAGATGAGGAAGAACAACATACACAGGCTCCCAGTCGTTGACAAGGGCAGGCTGCTTGGCGTCGTTTCTCTGTCGGACATCGCCCGCAGTTCCACGGACATGGCGTACATCCTCGATTACAGGCAGGAGATGAAGAAACACCCGTTCGAGATACGCGAGAGGGTGACGTCCGGCATATGCGAGTCGTGCGGCAACTATTCGGAACTGCTGGAGCAATTGCCCGACGGTGGTTGGACGTGCGAGACCTGCCGGGATGAAAAGGAAAATGAGTATTGAACTCGACCAGCTCGGAATAAGCGGCGCGGATAGTATTATAAGGATTGCTAGCAAGAACCCTGTTTTCTGCCGCGAGCACGACACGATAGCCGAGGTAGTAGGCAAGATAGTCACGACCGAACACAGGCGGCTGCCAGTGGTGTCGAAGAGAGGCGAGGTCGTGGGCGTGCTGACGAAGTCCGACATACTCGACGCGTTCCTACGCCGCGAGGATTTCGAACAGGACGTGTCGACTATAATGAGCCGCGAGCTGATACTCTGCGACGCCTCGGAGAGTGTAAAGCACGTCCTGAACAAGTTCAAGATATCGCGGCGCGGCGGATTCCCGGTCATCGAAAAGAAGAGGATTGTAGGCATGGTCAGCGAAAGGGACTTCGTGGCTCTTCTCTGCGGCCGTGACACTGGGATGCGTGTGGGAGACATTATGACGAGGAAACCGATGGTTGTGCAGTCAGGCATATCCATATTCGACTGCCTTAAAACAATGGTCAACACCCATTACAGGCGGCTTCCGGTGGTGACGCATCCGACCGGTGGAGAAATTGTCGGTATAGTCACGTCAAGCGACCTCCTGAATTACATACATAAGAACGGCTATTCGTTCGATGCGTTGGATGAGCCGATAGACGACATAGTGATCAAGAGCGTATACACGTTGCGGCCGGACGACGATGTGTCGCACGCCGCGAACATGATGGTGTCGCGCAGGGTCGGCGGGATACTCGTGGTCTCCAACCAAAACACACTCGAAGGCATAGTGACGGAACGGGACATCCTAGAACACATGTCGTAGCGCGGGACGCTAACATGCTTTCAACTCAAACCTCTTTACAGCAGAGTATACAGGACCCCCCGATCCCAACTCGCTTTTAATCAGCGCTATCTCGCCGATGCCGAACTCCATTTTTCCAACATGTATCGCCTGCATCCCCTTCACAGACGCGTCCTTTTCTCGTATTGACCTGACGCGACATAGCGTTATGTGCGGGGGTTTTGCATCACCCCCCACTTCGCGCCTTATGCTATCGGCAATCCCCTGCAGCGAGTCGGCCGCATCCCGCAAATCCAATGCGACGACCCTGACGCGGCGCTCGCTCGGTATCATCCTTATCCCGCCGGTGATTGCCCTGAATGGAGGGATTTCCTTGCATACTGACTCTAATTTCGCTTCCGTGGCCGCGACCGCCGGCTCGTCGACCTCGCCGAGGAATGAAAGGCATACATGCAGGTTCTCCGGCTCCACGTACTTGCAGTCGGCCGGCAGCTTCCTCAACTGATCCTGCAATGCCACCAGCCCTCTCCTGGCGGGTTCCGGCACGAAGAAACCGACGAAGCACCTCATCCAGTACCCCTCAGCGATTATTTATGCCTGTAAAGAGATAAAAATAGTAAACGACAATTAATAGTAGGTGAAATGGATGGCGGATAGCAGGATAAGGGCCGCGGACATCGTCGGAAAGACGCTTATCAGCGAGGAAACCGGGCGAAAGTTCGGCGTGGTCAGCAACGTAGACTTCATAACCGAGAGCGGCGAGCTGCTGAACATCGTCGTAGAGCAGCCGACGAAGCATCTTAGCGACCTGAACCTCAAGACGGACGACCGCGGTAGGGTGATGGTGCCGTTCAGCGCTATCAAGAGCATAGGCGACTATGTCATAGTCAGCGAAAACGAACTGATATAGACAATCGGCATGCTCAGCGTCGTGTTTGGTTCGTTATCCCTAGTTTTACAATTTACAGCGTCATCTACAGCCGCTAGCGCATCCATGGTATATCAGCTTCGTCCGCCCTCCATTTCGGGCGTATCCCGCTCTCACCAAGCTTAGTGAGGTACCCGGACATTCGCGCAAGCGCGCCCGCCCACGCGATCATCGCCCCACAGTCGCCGCTGTACTTCACATCCACGACCCGCACATCCGCTCCGCGCTCGCCGCACATAACCCGCAGCATCTCCTGCATGCGTTTGTTAGCGGCCACGCCGCCGACCAAAAGCACTTCCTTCTTGCCAGTGTGCGCCAGCGCGCGTTCCGTGACTTCGGTGAGCATGGCGAAGCACGTCTCCTGCAAACTGTAGCATATGTCCGTGGGGCTGATGCCATCCTTGATTTTATTCTTCACGTCAGTCAACATCCCAGCGAAGCTGACGTCCATGCCCTTCACGGCATAAGGCACCTCCACGTAGCAACCTCCCACGGCCAGCCTCTCTATCTCGGGCCCGCCGGGCGACTTCAGGCCAAACAACCTAGCAACCGCGTCGAACGCGTTGCCCACGGCCATGTCCACAGTCTCCCCGAACACCCTGTACCTACCTTCCGTGTACGCTATCACCTGCGTGTTGCCGCCAGAAAGATATAGAACGACCGGGTCCGCCGAACCCGCGGTCAGCTTGCCTATCTCTATGTGGGCGATGGGGTGGTTCACGCCCACAAGCGGGATTTTACGGCTGAGTGAGATGTAGCGCGCAAGGGCCGCGCCGACGTTCAGGCATGGCGGCATGCCGGGCCCTTGGGAGAACGCGACAATGCTCACGTCCTTCAGCGCCAGCTTCGCCTCGTTCAACGCGGCCGCGACGAGCCCGGCCGCGTTCTTCGTGTGGTACTCGCTCAGGTCGCGCGGCACCATCCCGCTGCCCTGCGCGGGCCTGTACATGTCGCGAGCATCGGCCAGGATTTTCCCATCCGAATCCACTATACCCACGCCGAAGGTGTGCGCCGTGGACTCGATGCCCATGCATACCAACGGCCTCTTTATGTCATTTTCCTCAGAGGAAGCGTCCATACATAACTTGTTTGGGTCGCAAAGTAATAAATAATCCAAAGGGCGTTTCTTGTTTGGCGGTTCGATGCATTCGGAAGACGGAATAGAGTTCCTTGAAGAGCAAGGCGTCCCACCTGAGATAATATCAGGGCTGAAAGAGGAAAAAATAAAGAAGCTGTACCCGCCACAACTCGCTGCGATCGAGGCTGGGGCTATGGATGGCAAGAGCCTCGTGTTGTCTATGCCAACCGCGTCCGGCAAGACGCTCGTCGCGACGCTGGCCGCGATAAACGTCATTCGCAAGGGCCGCAAGGCCGTTTACATCTGCCCGCTCGTCGCGCTCGCGAGCGAGAAGTACGAATACTACAAGAAGCTCTTCGGCATCAGGTGGAAGGTCGCGATGTCCGTCGGCGATCTGGACTCGTCGGACCCGCGGCTCGCGGAATGCGATTTCATAATATGCACAACCGAGAAGCTCGACTCGCTGATACGCCACGGCGCGGCGTGGGTAAAGGAGCTCGGTCTCGTTATAATAGACGAGGTGCACATGCTGAACGACCCGTCGCGCGGGCCCACCCTCGAAGTCCTGATAACGCAGCTGAAACAGCTGTTGCCGCACGCGCAGACGCTCGCGTTCTCCGCGACGATACATAACGCGGACGAACTCTCCGAATGGCTCGGCTGCAAACTCGTTGAGAGCGACTTCAGGCCAGTGAAGCTGCATGAAGGATACACGCTAGACGGGAAAATAAAATTCTTAGACAAGGGTGGCTACGAACTCGCGGACGGAGAAACGGAAAGAGCGATACTACAGAACACTCTCGACCTTAAAAAGCAGGTTATATTTTTTGTTTCAACACGCAGAAACGCCGAAAGCCTCGCGCAAGAACTTACAACGGACGTGCGGCAAAAACTTACGAAGGTTGAAAGGGCCGAGTTGGAAAAATTATCAAGCGAGGTGCTTGAGGCGCTTGAAATACCAACGAAACAATGCAGAAAGCTCGCGCAATGCATCAAGAGCGGCTCGGCGTTCCATCATGCGGGACTGCTGCACAAGCAGAAGAAATTCATAGAGGACAACTTCAGGAGCGGCTTGATAAGGTCGATTGCGGCCACGCCCACGCTCGCGATGGGCGTCAACCTCCCAGCGTTCCGTGTCGTGATACGCGACATACGCAGGTACTACAACGGCCTCGGCATGACGTACATACCGGTGCTCGAATACAAGCAGTTCGTCGGCCGTGCAGGCAGGCCGCAGTACGATAGCTTCGGTGAGTCGGTGCTGCTCGCGAAATCGGACAACGAGGCAGACGAGCTGGTGGAACGCTTCATACTCGGCGAGCCGGAGAAGATACGCTCGAAGCTCGCGATGGAGCCGGTGCTTCGCATGCACACGCTCTCGCTCGTCGCGAACGCGTTCGCGAGCACGGGGAAGGCGCTGTACGAGTTCTTCGGCCGCACTTTCTACGCACACCAGTATGGCGACCTCGGCGCCATCGAGGAGAAGATAGAAGGGATACTCGAACAGCTCGATGAGTGGGGATTCATCGAGCGCATGGAAGACAGGATCGTCCCGACGCGCGTAGGCAAGCGCGTGGCCGAGCTATATCTCGACCCGCTTACAGCGCACAACTTCATCGAAGCGCTAAATTACAGGCAGGGCAATGTGAACGATTTTGGGATGATGCATGCGGTGGCGTCGGCGGATGAGATTGCGCCGCAACTTTCAGTGCGCGCAGGCGAATATGAAAAAGTCATGGAAGCTATAAACGGCCGGGAGAAGTCGTTCATGCAGAACGTACCCGCGCATTACGACACCGAGTTCGAATTTTTCATGCGGTTCGTGAAGACGGCGATGCTGCTCGACGCGTGGGCGAACGAGAAGACGGAGGATGAGATACTCAGCGAGTTCAAGGTAGCGCCGGGGGAACTGAACGGAAAGCTGAGAATAGCAGACTGGCTCGTGTATTCGCTGGGCGAACTCGCGCTATTACTCGGCATGAAGGACTCGCTGAAGGATATACGCAGGCTGCGCATGCGACTGAAGTACGGCATACGGGAGGAGCTGATGCCGCTCGTGAGGCTGAAAGGCATAGGCCGCGTGCGCTCGCGCCGCATGTTCAACGCGGGAATGAAGACGCTCGAAGATTTGCGGAAGGTCCCCATGAAGTCGCTCGCGCGCGTGGTCGGCCCTAACGTCGCATACGACGTGAAGAAGCAGCTAGGCGAGGACGCGGAACCCCCGAAGTCGAAACCGATTCAATCTAAACTGGAAAGCTTCAACGGTGATGAAAGATGATGTGGGGTTGCTGGGATTTGAACCCAGGTCCTAGCCGCCCGAGGGCCAGATCCTAGACCAAGCTAGACGACAACCCCTATCTCGATACTTTCCAACAAACAAGTCGCGCGCCAGCGAATCCGAGTGCCGGCTTGTATATCGGTAAAAGCACGATATCTCTTAACAGTTTATAGACCATAAACTTAAATTCCGTCCATTTTACATACGCCATGTACAACCACATATTTCTGTTTACAATCGCGGCCGCTAGCATCTCGCCGCTTCTCATCGCATAATATATACCTTCCCCAAGCAGCGGATTCACAAGGCCGGCCCGTTCCCCAACCTTGATTATAAGCGTTCCATCAGGCTTACGCACGACTATTTCTTTGTTCAAGGCCGTGCTTTCGTGCCATGATTTCTTCCACAATATTTTGGCGTCATGCTTTTTAATATACCAATTCAACCCCTCGTTCAGCTTGTCGAGGCGCGCCCTGCCGAATTCGCCAACTCCGATATTCGCCCTACCCTTCGAAAGCGGGAACACCCAAAAGTATCCGATGGAACTGTATTTCGAAATGAACTCTATCTTAAATTCGGGGTTCTCCATCTTGCAGATGGTTATAATTGCTAGTGCATTTTTTTCGCTCGGATACGCGCCTCTCGCATCGATTATCACATCATCTTTCACGTCATTAATGCCGACAGCCCTGTGCACTATTTTACAGCCAGCTGCCTTCGCAACGCGCCTCAGCCGCTTATCGAATTCGAGCCTGTCGATTATGTACCCAATCGGATTTTTAGTTGTCATTTTTTTGGAAGCATAGTCAAAAGATAATGTGAAATTTTTTATACAGAAAGCCCGCCCTTTAAGCTGGCCGACTATATGTCCATACCGATCGAAGATTTCTTTTCTCAACCCGCCCGCGCACGGTTTTCTTTCGTTCGGACGGGCCTCGTAAAGGGTCACGTTAACTCCGCCCTTCGCAAGGTAGTAAGCGCATGTCGCTCCAGCAGGGCCGCCACCAATTATCGAAACCATCTCATAATCACTTGAGTTAGTGCAACTTTTTCGCAAACGTTATGAATCCAGTATGCATCAACCCCATCGTCTCCGGGCGCGTAGTCAGGTCCGTTTTCCACTCGCGCACGATGTTCTCGACGGTCTTGATATCCGAGAACTCAAGCTTCTTCAGTTCCTTGATTACGCCCATCAGGTGTTCAACAGCCGGCGAGTACGTGACGACCATACCGACACTCACGAGCGCCTTGCGTGCGTGCTTCAACGCCTTCCGTGCGTCCTTCAGGTCCAGCGTCACGAGATCGACGTTCCTCTCCTTTATGCCTTTCGTGACGTCCGCCTTCCTCAACACCACCACGTCCCCAAGCCCGCACGCGGCTATGTTATCCTTCACGACCTGCAGAAAGCGCTCGTCGTTCTCGTACGTGTACACCTTACCCGGCCGAAGGTAGGTCCCGAGGAACGTCGCAAGGAAGCCGCTGCCGGCGCCCGCGTCCACGACCCTGCTGCCGGGAGCGATGCTGCTGTACGCGAGTATGAGCGCGGCGTCCTTCGGCAGTATGACCTGCGGGCCGCGTTTCAGCTTGCTCCTGAAAGGCATACTTAAACATTCGCTATCATAAATAAAAAACTATGAAAGCGTACATCGTCACCACTCCCATCGGGTGTTTCGGCCTCGACGAGAAGGGCGGTATAGTCGCCTTCGTGCCGTTCCCGAAGGAGCCGAAAGGCGCGGCGGAGAAACTGGCAGACGCGAAGCTCGGTAAGATAGATGAACAGAAACGATTGGATGAGATGCTTGCCTCGAAAGGTTACACGGAGACCGAGAAGCGCGACATCGACGCGCTGCGGCCGATGTTGCCCACGCTGGCCGCCAAACACGGCTTTGCCAGAAACCAGATGGAGTTCAACAGATTCATGGGAAAGGTGAACATAGAGCTCGCGAAGGCGCAGGTGCGAAAGGCCGCGGGTAGGGACAACCTTATAATGCAGGTGAACGGGGCGATAGAGGAGCTGGACAAATCCATAAACATACTCGTGGAACGCCTGCGCGAATGGTACGGGCTGCATTTCCCGGAGATGAGCCGCGCTGTCAGCGGGAACGACGCTTATGTGGGCATCGTCGGCAGGTTCGGCCTGCGCGAGAAGATAGTCCATCCGGATCTCGGCGTGCTGAAGAACAGGAGCATGGGCATGGAGTTCAAACCAGCGGATGCGGCGGTGGTGCAGGCGTTCGCCTCGCAGATTTCGGAATTATACAAGCAGCGCGAATCGCTCGAAAACTACTTGGACGAACTGCTGAAGGAGACCGCGCCGAACCTGAGGGACATCGCGGGGCCCGTGCTGGCAGCGAAAATAGTGTCGCTGGCCGGCGGCATGGAGAAGCTGGCGCGCATGCCGTCGAGCACGATACAGCTCCTGGGAGCGGAGAAGGCCCTGTTCCGCCACCTACATGGCCGTGGCAAGAGTCCCAAGCACGGCATAGTCATAATACACCCGCTCGTGCAGAAGGCGCTGCTGAAGGACAAGGGCAAGCTGTCGAGGCTCGTGGCGTCGAAGATGTCGATAGCAGCGAAGATGGACTTTTACTCGAAGAAGTACAGGGGCAGGGAGCTGAAGGACGACCTCGAGGAGAAGGCGAAGAGGATTGTTCAGGAAAAATAGGCGGCGGTGTGCGTGGGTATGATGCGCAAGCGCAGGACTCCTATGACGAGGCAACTGCCGAAGGAGTCGGTACGTCCATTCAATGATTTTGACGGCATCTACACCATAGACGGCCGTCTGGCGACCGTCAACCTGCTTCCCGGGGTGCGCGTCTACGGCGAAGACCTCGTGAAGATAGGCAGGACAGAGTACCGCATCTGGGACAAATACCGGAGCAAACCCGCAGCCGCGCTGAAGAAGAAGCTGAGAGTGTTCCCGCTGAAGACGGGGATGACCGTGCTCTATCTCGGCGCTGCGTCCGGCACGACCGTTTCACACTTCTCGGACATCGTCGGCAAGGAAGGCGTGATATACGGCATCGACATCGCAGAGCGTGTGCTGCGCGAGCTCATACACCACGCGGAAGCGCGAGGAAACATCGTTCCGATACTCGCTGACGCGAGGCTTCCTGAAAAATACGCAGCGCAAATCTTCGGCCACGTCGACCTGGTATTCGAAGACGTTGCTAGCAAGGACCAGGCGGAGATACTCGTGCGCAACGCTGACAAGTTCCTAGCGCCGGGAGGCTACGCGATGATAGCGATCAAGTCGCAGAGCATCGATGTGACGAAGCCGCCGAAGGAGATTTACGACGAATGCCTCAAGGAGCTGGAGAAGCATTTTGAAGTCATGGCCAAGGTCGAGCTCGACCCGTACGAGAAGATGCACATGTTCGTGGTTCTGCGGAAAAAATAGAAAATGGGAAAGCAAAAAATGTCACGACGCGTGAAGCAGGAACCTCCCGCGCATCGCAGTCACGCGGCCCGAGTCGTCGAACACAATGTCTCGTATCTCCAGCATAGCACCACCGTGTTTTACCTCATCGGGGCGAAGCCGGGCCTCTGGTAAAACCCAGCCTCGAACCCGAGAAGGCTTTTCTGACCGGAAGGAATGAACGCACCAAAAGTAACATCCAAAAAGCTGCTACCGCAGCTGCGGCAGAACATCCTGTGCTGCCCGTGCCCGTCCATGAACCTCATCAACCTATGCGACCTGCACCTCATGCACTGCATTCCATTGCACCTAGAAAGAGTTTCGTTCCCGGGGTATACCCCGTTTACGAGGGGGGTCGCTTCCGCTGGGTTCCGCAGAAAATCCTAAAGCCCGAGCTCGCGGAAGACGCATGTTTTGAAATGTTCGAACTCGTCGACTGCTATCGAGCCGCCTGCTGCGTTCCTATGACCGCCGCCATTGCAGCACCTTTTCATCAGCTTGCCCATATGCATCCCGCCGAGCTGGTACCTCGCGTGTACTTTGAAATAATCCCCGCGTCTTTCCAAAATCAATATCACCTTGTCTTTGTGTTCTATGCTGGCATCTGTAGAAATCACGGAACCAAGACGCTTGAACGGCGAGTCAATCGTACCGATTATCACGTTACCCTTGGTTTCAACGCTCTTCCAGAACGCCTTCTTGGCAGCAGCGTGCTCCCCCTCGAACATTTTGTTAGCGTCGTTCAGCGACTTGTTCGTAGAGACGTCATCGGCGCCTTTCGCCCTCGACAGGATGTCCATGATACCCTCGCGGGTAATGCCGTCGCGCCCTGCTGCAGCAACTATGATGGCGCCAAACAATACCTTGGAAACGCTCCAGAACCCGGTCTTCGGCACGTCGTCCTTGCTTTTCGCATCTATGTATTTGTCGACCAGGTCCCGGCAGTCGTCGAACCCGAAATCCCCGACTGTGCCGAGCGCGGCGAGCCACTCCTTGCCGGAAATGTCAACGAACGACGACAGGAACTTGTATGCGACGTAGCTCGCGGGCTGGTATACCTCGTCGTTGAAAATCTTGGGGTTGATGTAGGTTATGCGGCTCGAATTGAGGTCGGACCTTACCATGTGATGGTCTATTATCAGCACGTCTGCGCCAGTGCCCTCCAAGTCCTCCTTCAGCATCGCCGCGTCTATGTCCACGATTATAATTTTGTCAAATCCTGCCGTGGCAATCTTTGACAGTAGAGATTTGAGCGAGTCGACCTCAGCAACAGACGAGTCCACGTTCCTTATTTTTAGCGACTCCATCGCGGCCAGCAAGAGTGCGGCCGCGCAGTAGCCGTCCACGTCATTGTGGTGCACCAGCAGAACGCGGTCCACGTGCCGTACGCCTTTCATGAACGCAGCGCCGCGTTCGAAAAGTTTCTCAAGCCCGGCGCTAGGTTCACAGCCCGGGACTTTTACCGGAACCCTTACCTTTGCCAGTCATATCACCCAGTTGATTGAATGCATCGTCGTCGAGGAACAGGAGCTGCACGGCTTGGTCGGCCTGCGAAGCGGGCGCCAGCATGCGGAACTCCACGACAGAAAGCATGGTGTCCAAATGATGCATTATCATTGCCTCGAAGTTCCTCGGTGGCGTCGGCCCGTGCTCACCGAAGTGCGCGGCTATTATGTGCACGACATCCTCTGGGAAGCCGCGGCTGTACAATTCCGCAACACCGAGCATTGTGTGGTCCAGAAGCACGCCCGTATGTTCCAGGCCGAGCTCCCCCCGCTTCCATTCAAACATCTTTGCCATGTCGTGCAGTATCGCCGCGGCGATGAGGTTGTCGCGGTTGAGCGACAGCCCGTATGCCTTCTCGATTGCGTCGGCCACGCGGTCGCACAGCTCTACCAGCGCCATGGTGTGGTTCAGCACGTCGCGCTCCACGGCCACGCCGCCCGCGCCGAATATCGCACCGGCCTTCTCTATCTTCTCCCTGGGGTATTTTCTGAACGTCTCGTTTGAGAGCGTCGGGTTTTTAAGAAATTCCACTACCATTTTCCTGAGCTTCTCACCCTTTATCTTCTGGGCCAGCTGGATTAGCTTCTCCATGTCACCAACTTCGCTCCGTCGCCCATCTTATATTCCAATGGTAGTTTTACCCGGACTTCAACCTTTCCAATCCCGCTCATCCGAACAGAGCGGACAGACCAGCAGCTGCTTCCTCGGCCTTCTTGCCCTCGTCTTCCTTCGGGGCCTCCTTCTCCGCAGCAGCACCAGCCGCAGGCGCGGCCACCGCAACAGCGGCGTTCTTGATGGCGTCGTCGATGTTGACGCCTTCGAGGCTCGCGACGAGCGCCTTGACCTTGCCCTCGTCGGCGCTTATGCCCGCGCCTGCAAGGACCTTCTTAACGCCGTCCTCGCTTATGGGCTGCTTTGCCGAATGAAGCAGCAGAGCTGAATACACGTATTCCATCAGCCTGCACCTCCATTTTGAGTCGTCTCGCCTTTCGCTTCCGCTTCAGGAGCCGCCGTCTGTCCAGCCGCAATTTCGGGAGCTGGAACAGGTTCTGGTTCCTTCGCGGATACGGCCTTGACGACGATTTCGTTCAGGGCCTTTGCTGCGATCACGGCCTTAGACAACAGATATTGCATGCTTTCCTTGGTCGGGAATGCGATATCCACGGCCAGGTTGCGCGCGTTCGATATGGCGGTCTTCAGCATCTCCGGGTATCGGAGCGCGAGGTCGAGCACCTCCTTGAGGTAGATACGGCCGTTATCGTACATGGCTACCACGTTCAGGCTTACGTCGGTCGGCTCCACTCCGAGTTTGCGCAATATGTTCGCCTTCTTGGCGTCGATGACCTCGCCCTTCTTCACGAACAGCGTGTCCTTGCGTATCGCAATCTTGCCGGCCTCGATGTTCGCTGGCAGGCCGACGGCCTGGAACTCGCCTATCGCAGGGCCGGCCATCAGCGGGGTCGGGCCGGCGTTCACCCATATATCGTCGTTCGAGACGTCGCCGGCCTTGGCGAACGTCTTGAACTTCATACCCTTCGCGGCCACGTAGAACCTGAAAGGCTCCATGCCGGTCAGCACTATCGCCGGCTGCTTCGGAAGATGGGATTCTATCTGCTTGATGTTTTCGTCGCCCATCGCCTCTATCGCATGTGTGAGTATGCTTTTCTTCACCATCCTTATCGTAGCCTTGCCGCGCAGGCCGTTCCTTATCCTCTGCATCTGCCTGCTCGGCGCCTTGTGCATGTCTACAAGTCCGATTATCGGCGATTCGGCCAGCGTCTTCTTGACCTGTTCCACCTCTGCGATTTTAGCTTCCTTTACCATCCGCCTTCACCTAGTACGCCAGCTTCGCCGGCTTGCCCATGGTCAGCTTCAACCTCACGGTACCGATGTTGTTCTTGCCCTTTGTGAGCTTCTTCTCTAGGAACGACATCACCGCTTCGACATTGTCCGCTATCCGCTCGTCGCTCATGTCCTCTCTGCCTATCAGTGTCTGCACCACCGGCGCGGCCTTGACCCTCAGCCGCACGCTGTTTTTGTAGCTTGCGACGACCTGTTTGTAATCGCCAGCAAGCACAGTCGGCATCTTGCCGTGTGGGGCCAGTACGCGGCCGAGCGTCTTGCCTACGGCTATCATCAGCTTCGGCTCCGCCAGGAAAAAATTTGTACCGCCTGTCACGTTCTTCAGCTCGCGTTTGTCGGTCGTGAGCTTCTCCATGTCGGCGCCGCCGTATACCCTAGCGTCCGCGCTCTTTATGGTGTCGGAGAAAATCACGACCTCGGCCTCCTTGCCTCGGCCATGGGGCAGTTTGAATATTTCGTTAAGCTTGTTTTCGGGTTTCTTAGGGTCGAACAGCCTGAGGTTCACTATGAGGTCGAAACTCTGAGGAAATGAGCGCTTCTTAGAGTTGGCGCGCGCCGCCTTCACCGCTTCCAAAGTCTTCTCGTTCGCCATATCGTCTCCCTCCTGCCGAAGCAGTCTAACGGGTTACGGATGTTACATTTCAATAGTGATTAGCAAGTTTAAATGCTTTATTTCGATAGCCATAAGTTTTTAATCGAACACTTTATTTTATGCCAAAAGAGGCGTACAATCCTGAAAAACCGTTTAGCGAACAGATAAGAAAAATCATAGAATCCACGCACCCAAAAGATGGTATAATAGTCGTCACTCCTCATGGAAAACGTTATAGGATTGATAAAGACGCTGCTTATTGGAGCCAGTACAGCGAGATGCGCGCGACTGATGGTATAGGTACTAAGGCGAAACTTCATTGGGAAAATGACAGTTTGCCGGCGGCTGCACAAGACGCACTTGCGATGGTAATAGACGATTTCGCCGAGTTCGGATATCAGTTGTACGATGTCCAGGCCCATATTTTGATGCAAGAAGAAAAGGAACCGACCATATTCCAGCTCGTGCAGTCCATGAGCGACCTGTGCAAAGAATATGTATGGGACGCGGAGCCAGGCATTAAAAGGCCGATAATATATAGTGGTGGAGAAACGGCAATCATAAACACGATACAAGGATTCGAGATGGGCATATGCGGAATTGGAAAAGTTAGAAAGGGCGAAGCATTGTCGCCGAGCGCGAAAGAGGGGGATGAAATACTCGGTCTCGGAAGCAGCGGACCCCATTCGAATGGATACACGTTTTTCAGAAAAGAATTGTTCGAAAAGCGGCAGTTGACTCTGGACAGCAGACCATACGGCAGAAGGCTCGGGGACGAGCTCACCGTGCCGACACGGATTTACGCTCCGGCCCTTAGGGAACTAGTCGAGGCTTACCCTAAAGACGTTCATGGTATGGTGCACATTACCGGGGGAGGATTGACGAAAGCCAAGGAACTGATACCGGAAGAGAAAAATGTTAATATAGAGATTTCGCCAGCCGACTCGTCGTTGGAACCCCAAGAGCTATTCTGGTACGTACACGACGAGCTGTTGATGAAGTCTTATGACATGGTAAGAAAATTCAACAATGGAATAGGTTACATGGTCGCCGTTTCGCCCGACGTGGTCGGTGATTCTTTGAAAATTTTGAAACGGTACTGTCCGGCTGATATTATCGGCTTCGTAACCCCAGGCGTGGGAAAAGCTATAATAGAGTCCCCTTACGACGACCCCGCTGTAAAATTCGAATTTCAGAAATAGCGACCTACTCACTTGAACAACTGGTCCCACTTGCCTTCCTCGAGCTCTTTCAGCGCCTCCTTCGGAGGTTTGCCCTCGACCTGCACACCCATCATCGCGCTAGCGGTGCCGACCACGGCCTTGGTCGCGTCCTTCAGATTCTTGGCACCCATGCCCTCCATCTTTATGCGCGCCACCTTCGCGCACTGCTCCATGCTTATGCTGCCCAACACCGTCCTGCCCGCGGTCTTGTCCTCCTCGGTCAGCTTCGCCTTCTCGAGCCCGATTTCCTTCTTGATGAGGCTGCCCGTGCCAGGAACGCCTACCGAGATTTCGATTTCTTTCGTGTCCTTGTCCACGATTATCTTGACCGGCACTTGCAGGCCCTTGTATTCGGCGGTCTTCTCGTTGACCTTCTTGAACACGTCGCCTATGTTCAGCTTGTAAGCGCCCAGCTTCTGCGCCGACGTGGCATCGGGGCCGGCCTTACCTCCGTCCACGATCAGGTCGATGACGTCTTTCCCGGACATGTCCAACACCATTGTACCGCATTGAAATAATCAGAATCCCGATGTTCTTATCCTTTATTTCGCGCGCTCCGTCAGCTTGATGAACTCGACGTTGACCGTTATCGGTATCGGCACGGCGACGTCCAGCAGCTCGATAGTGACCTCGCGCTTCACCTTGTCGTACCTGGTCACGCGGCCGCGCTCGCTTTTGAACGGCCCGCCTATGACCTCGACGACGTCCTTGACTTCAAGCTCCACCTCTACCTTCTTCGGCTGGAGGAACCGCTGTATCTCCTTCACGTTCATGGGCTTCTTGATTATGCCGCGTATGTGCGGCACGGCCTGCACGACCTTTTCTATGTCGGTCAGATCGCCCTCCATGAAGATGTATCCCTTGATCTCCTCCGGCCTAAGCACCACGTTGACGGCGAGCTTCCCAATCTGCGCCCTGGTCGCTATGGCGTCTATGGCTATGTTCTCCCTTCCCACGACAGTCTTGACAGCGTACAGCATGCGATCACTCCGGCAAAGGCCGTTTATGCGTATTGTTATTATTTGTAGCGGCTGTTGCTATATAATTTCCGGCCCACGGCCTATCCGATAGGCGAGGACACGGACACGATGTAGACGACGAACCCGAGCGCGCCAACCACGATTAGCCCAGTGAAGCATATCTTGGCGGTCTCCGAAAACTCGCCAAACCCGGGTTTCTTCGCCACCTTCAGCACCCTGACGCAATTCTGCAGAGCGCGCTTTATGTTCAGGTTCATCGAAGCACCATCAATCAATAGTCAGCATTTCTTAAGATTTTAAACGTTTGCATCAGCGCCTCATTCGAGGAACTCCACGCCGAGCATGTGTTCTATGTCCTTCTTCGACCTCTTCGGCCCCCTGTCGGCGCCGAAAATCTGCGGGGACCTGACGCCTGTGACTATGAGCAGCGCGCGTACCCGGTCACCGAAATCCTCGTCGACCTGTGCGCCCCATATTATCTTGGCGTCCGGCGCCAGTCTCGTGGACACGGCCTCCACTATCTGGTGGGCCTCGCGCATAGTTATGTTTGGGCCGCCCGTGACGTTGACGAGCGCGCCGGTCGCGCCCTCTATGTCCACTGCCAGCAGCGGATTGTTCAGCGCCCGCTCCACTGCCTCGAACGCGCGGTTCTCAGTATCGCTCTCGCCCATGCCTATCATGGCCATGCCGCTGCCGGCCATCACGGCACGCACGTCAGCAAAGTCCAGGTTGACCAGCCCAGGCTTGGTCACGAGCTCGGTTATGCCCTTTACCGCATTCACGAGTATCTCGTCCGCGATTTTGAACGCCGTGATTATGCTGACGTCCGGCACGATTTCCAGCAGCCGGTCGTTCGGTATGATTATCATGGTGTCGGCTACGCCGTCAAGGTTCTTCAACCCCTCGCGGGCGTTGTCCATGCGCTGCTTGCCTTCCATCGCGAACGGCAGCGTCACGACCGCCACAGTGAGCGCGCCGATGCGCTTCGCAATCTCCGCGACGACGGGTATGCTGCCGGTGCCGGTGCCGCCGCCTAGGCCGCACGTGAGGAAGACCATGTCGGAGCCGCGGAGCGTCTGCTCGATTTCCTGCTTGGTCTCGCGCGCCGCCTCCATTCCGAGCGACGGGTTAGCGCCCGCGCCCAGCCCCCTTGTCAGCTCCCTGCCGATAAGTATCTTCTTGTCCGCGTCGGTGTAAAGCAGGTCCTGCGCGTCCGTGTTTATCGCGATGGTCTCCGCGCCGACGATGCCAATCTCCATCAGCCGCGTTATCGTGTTGTTGCCGGCGCCGCCGCACCCGACGACCTTTATCTTGGTCTTCTTCGATTCCAGCACGGACCTTATCTCCGCGTCGTCCTTGCTCTCCTCGTCGTACTTCCCCGGCTTCAGGCCTTTCTTCGCAATCTGCTTTATCCCCATCGCACCACCATAACAAAGGACTTAAAATAAATTCGAGTCCGCAAATATTTATTTCTCGACCCGCAGGCGGTAAAATGCCGCGCGGCTGCCGACAGCTCACTTTCAGGCCTTTTTCTCGAAGGTCTCGACGAACCTGACCTTGCCGACCCCACACCACTTCATCGCGTTCTCCGCAATCACGCTCTTGACCGGCCTGACCACGTCCACGTCCTTCAGTATGTCTATCTCCGCGACGCCGTCTGCAATCCTTACGCCGACCTCGTCCATGCCGGTGAAGTAGAAGACGACCGATTTCACCTTCTCCTCGGAGGTTTCGACGAGCGCCTTGACCTCGAGCTCGTACTCGAGCGTCTTGCCAGCGAACGGATGGTTGAAGTCCACCTTCACGCGTCCGCCGTCCGCGCTAACTATGCGGCCGCGCAGCTCACCGACGCTGATTACCGCGCCCGGATACGGGTCTATGCCTTGGTCCTTGAACCTCGCGGCCGGTATGGGCTTCACCATATCCTCGCGCCGCTCGCCGAAAGCCTTCTCCGGCGGCACTTCGAAAGTCCTGCGCTCGCCGACTTTCATGTCCCTTATCGCTTCGTCCAGGCCGCGCAGTATGAAACCTCCGCCGACTATAAGCGTGACGGGCCTGTACAGGATTTTCGGGTTGTGCACATTCTCCTTCTTCGCCACGTCCTCCAGAGTCAGGTCGAAAATCTCGTTCGTGCCCTTGACGCGGCCGACATAGTCCACGGAAACGAAATCCCCGTCTTTCATTATATCTACATCCCAAGGAACGCTTAAAAAGGTTCTACAGCTTCGCGCCGCCGCCGTGGATCCCACCGCACATCAGGCAGAACCCCGTGCGCGCGTCCACGCAGCTCGGGCACACGCGGCTGCCGCAGGCCTTGCAAGTGTAGAGTGCGGGCGAGTAACGGTTGCAGCGCATGCACAGTCCGCCGATTACCATATCAATACACCGAATGTAAGTTGCCGATAAAGAAACACAACTAATAAAGAGTCAGTTATATTATTATTAATGTTTT
This sequence comes from Candidatus Aenigmatarchaeota archaeon, assembly GCA_043818155.1. Classification (GTDB taxonomy): domain Archaea; phylum Aenigmatarchaeota; class Aenigmatarchaeia; order CG10238-14; family SCSR01; genus JAPLUY01. The sequence goes on from JBDRGB010000007.1 coordinate 24,399, forward strand.
ATCCAGTCAAATAGGGTCTTTATGAACAGGACAAAATCCAGGCTAAGGACGTATTGGGACAAACTTATACTGAAAAATATACCACCACCCGCCACATTCAAAAAAGTAGAGGATGAAATAAGAGAACATTTCAGTTTCATCACCTGGATGATTAAGAGATCCTTGGTACCCCTAGCAGCGTTCTACATTGTTGTTGGACTCGTATTCAACATGAATGTTTTTGGGTCGCTTTTCCTATCACTACTCGTGTTCCTTTATAGCAATTTCATCCCCGACGCAGACATACTGATTAAAAGTACAAAAGACAAGAACAAGGAGTCATTGTGGTACGAGACGTACACCCTTCTATTTTTCGCTCCACTGGTTGCGTATTATACAGTAACCGGCAAGGCCAGACCGCTTTACTCCGTCAGGAAAAGACCGTTCCATAATTTTAAAACCGCGATAGTCTATGGAATATTTCTCTTCGTCGTAAGTTCTATATTTTGGGTAGATGCCCTCGATAGAGTGATGATGACGTTATTCGGCGTACTGGGGTTCGGTTTCCACCTGATAGTGGACAACGACATGAGAAGAAAAATAGACGTATTCCGACAACATCGTTTCGGCTGACTGAACTCAAGCCGGTGGTGGGTTTGTGCGGGGAGTGGGATTCGAACCCACGAAGGCACTAAGCCGCAGGATTGCTTATCGTCATCTTGATATCAGCACTTAATCGATCTTAAGTCCTGTGGAATTGACCAGGCTATCCGACCCCCGCTTTGCCTATGGTTCTCTACGCGTTTTACTTATTTAAGAATTAGCGCGCAGGAAGAAATCACTTTAACTTGCCGAGCTCCTTTTGGAAGTCCTTCATCTTCGCGCCGAGCGCGTCAGTGGCCATCATCACCACGTCTTCCGCCTTTATACCGCTCGTCGTTTCCACGCTGAACACGAACGCGTCCTCCACAGGCGTGACGTTCACATCACCCTTCTTGCCGTCCTCGACGCAGCTCATGCAGAGTATGCACTTGATAGGATCGGTGACGACGAGCTTTCCGTCTTTCTCCTTGAACACCTTCCTAGGACACACCTTCACGAACTTTTCCACGTCATCCTTCGCGACGTCGCCTATCTTTATGTTCGGAAGGTTCTTGTAGCCGACCACCGCGCCCTGCCACTTCGAGTGCTCGCGGCCGAGGCCGAGCTGCGCCGTAGCGATAAGCTCGAGCTCCTGGTCGTCGAAAAGCTCGACGATAGGTATCTTGTCTATGAAAGGAACCACGCTCTTGTCCGTGGTCTTTAGGTCGTCCGAATACACCATGGACGGGCCCTTCTTCTTCACAACGAGCTTGACCTCGCAGCGCGAGCATCCCTTGCCTTCGCACTTGCAGTCCTTCTTCAGGTTGTACGCCTTCGGGTCGTATGTGAGCGGGACCTGGCCCATGCGGCTGGTCAGCACCTCGTCCGGCATAGCGGAGCCGTTCTTGTTGAACTCGACCCACTCTATGGCCATGGTCGGCACTTCTGCTATCATTATCCTCCTCAACGCGCCAGCGAAAGACGACTTTATACCGCTGACTAGGAACTTGACCTCTCTATCGTTCCGCTCTAGGATATTCACTTCCATAAAACCACTAGCAGCTCGCATCTTGTATTTAATCAATTGTCATGGTTCGGGCATAAACTTTCATGGCCGCGTCCTAGACCCTGCGGCCGCGACGTCCGCCCTTCCTTCGCGTCACGTCGTGTGGTATCGGAGTCACGTCCTCTATCATCCCTATGCGCAGCCCGGCCCGCGCGAGCGCACGTATGGCCGGCTGCGCGCCAACGCCGGGCGACTTGGTATAATGGCCGCCGCGCGCGCGTACGCGTATGTGCACGCCGGTCACGCCCTTCATGATCGCCTCCTCCGCGGCCTTGCGTGCCGCCTGCATTGCCGGGAACGGACCTCCCTGCTCCCTATCGCGGTCGGTCATCATACCGCCTGTGTATTTGGCGATAGTCTCGGAGCCGGTTACATCAGTGACATGTATGACGGTGTTGTTCGGGGTACTGAATATGTTGGCGATTCCCCACTTGACCTTCTGTTCAGCCATTCAAAACACCGTTCAACCTTCCGCGGCCGCAGCCGGCCCGTCAGGAGCCGCCTCGGTTGGCTTCTCTTCGGCAGCCGTTGCCGGCCTTTTCACATCGATCATGACTTCGATCCTGGCCTCGTCATCCTTCGACACGAGCCTGCTCGGGTGCGGGACCTTCCTGTTCCCGAGCTTCACGTGGCCGTGCACTATCAGCTGCCTGGCCTGCGTGGGGGTCAAAGCGAGCCCCCGCTTCAGTACTATGGTCTGCAGCCTTCGGCCAAGCACGTTCTCGACGGTCATGCCCAGCACGTCGTCCAGCCCGGCTCCCTTGTCGAGCATGCCTAGGTTCACGAGCTTGGTCATCAGCGACCTTTCAGCCTGCTTGTCCTTGGTCGCGGCCAGGTTCCTCGCCATGCGCCTGTATTTCCTCAGGAGTGTCTCGGCCTTCCATATCTCCTGCTTCCTCGTGAGCCCGTACGTCTTCTTCAGGACCTTCTCGCGGTCGATGCGCGCGCGGTCCCACAACATCTGCGGCCGCTTGTACTTCTTCCTGAAACGCCTCATGCAATAACACCAGTCCTACTGTTTCATTTTTTCTCCTCGGCTTTTTTTGCAGCCGGAGCTGCAGCGCCAGCCGCGGCCTGCGCCATCCTAGCGGCCTTCTTTACAACGCCCACGGCCTTGTTGTGTCTGAACGAGCTTCGCGTACGCTGCCCGCGCACGGGCAGTCCCAGCATGTGCCTCACGCCCTTATAGGTCTTCGCGTCGATCATGCGCTGCACGTCGAACTTCCTGACCATGTCCACGTCCGGGCCCGAAACGTGCATTGTCGCGCCGGTCTCGACGTCGCGCCTCCTGTTCATGACCCATCCGGGCAGCCCGAACTTCGCGGGATCCCTGATTGCCGCCTCCAGCTCGGCTATCTCGGACTCTGTAAAAGAGCCAAGCTTCCTGTTCATGTCTATCTTCGCTGCAGTGCATATCGCCTTCACGAAGGAATGGCTCATGCCCTTTATGTCCAGTATCGCGTGGCCCACGGACTTTTCACCGTCCAAGTCCGCGCCCAAGACTCGCACCAGAACGCGCAGCCGCTTCTCTTCCTTCGGCTTGCCCTTCTCTTCTTTCTTCTGCTCCTTCTCAGCCTTCTTTCCAGTTTTTTCCTGTTTGCTGGGGTCTTCGAAGGCCTTGTCATGCTTCAGCTCTTTCTTCTCGCCCATCATCCCAACTCTTTGGCAGGCCGAACGGCCAGCATCGTAACACTATTTTCATTCTGATAAGTATAATAATCTATTTAAAGACTTTAAAAATCCGCGTGCGCCCGCCGCGTTTCGCGCGCTCGGAAAAGAACCGGATGGACCGGTCGGGATTTGAACCCGAAGCCTGTGGACAGCGCGTCGCGCGCGTTCTCCACCCTGCCAGAGTGGCGATCTGCCAGTTGATCTACCGGCCCGTAGTCCAAAAGAATGATTGGTTTCGGCCGATTTAAGCGTTAGCCGGCCTGGCCGAACTTCTTCTCGCACCTGCGCGAGCACCAGTAGTACACGGTGCCGTCTTTCTTCACGAACATCTTGCCCGTGCCAGATTTCAGAGGCCTGCCGCAAAAGGAGCACTTCATCTTTCACACCGCACGTCTACCGCGAGCTCATCTTGCCCACGGACTCCATCTCGGTCTCGCGCAGCAGGAGCACGTCGTTGACGCGCACCGCGCCTATGACGTTGCGCACGAGCACGCGGCCCTTGTCCGGGCCGTCCATGACCTTGCACCGCACCTGCACTACCCCGCGCACCCCGGTCCTTCCTAGCACCTGCAGGACTTCTGCCGGATAAGCGTCAGCCACTCAAATCACTTTCTGTTCTTACACCAACGAGGTCCGACTCGGTTCACTCGGCGGGTTTCGCCAGCTTCGCGGAGACTTCCTTGAACAGCTCCTTGCCGTCTCCGACCTCGACGACCGCCACGGCAGCCGATCCGACGTTCAGGCCCACAGCCCGTCCGAGCTCGACCTTGCTCGGCACGAAAGCGTAAGGAGCCTTCTTCTCGTCGCACAGCGCCGGGAGGTGCATCACTATCTCCTTCGGCTCGACGTCCTCGGCTATCACAACGAGCTTCGCAATGCCTCGCTCGATTGCCTTGGTGGCCTCGTTCGTGCCCTTCCTAACGATGCCCGTGTTCTTCGCAGCCTCCACGAGCTGCAGCACCTTGTCTACGACCTCTTTCGGTAGTTCGTTCGCCATGTCCAATCACTTCATTCGTTCCGTCTGTGTTGTTCGCCGCGCGGTTTTCAGCGCGCGTATCTTAATTCTGTCTGCGTTCATCTTCTTAAATGTGCGCATCGCGCGCCCTGCACACAGCTCTTTTAATCTTATTTATGCGCAAAATATAAAACCGTATCCTTTCCGGCCCTATCCACGCGACAGAACCCTGTTCTCACAAGCTGCACTAGGTCGCCCTCTTTCGCCTTCGCGATGTCAGGCTCCGCGATTGCGGTCCTGCGCTCGGCGTCCGGCATCACGACCGTGACGCGCACGTTCGGCTCGCTGGCCCAGTGCACCTTCGGGTCGGCCATCTCGATTTTTTCGCCCGCGAACTTCGCCGCTTCACCAAGCTCTACGGAGAACAGGTTCATGAGGCCGACCCTCTTCCCGCGCAACTTTTCAAAGTCCTGCCGCTCGACGTACACCGCGTCGTGCTTCAGCGGGATTTTCCTCTGGCCAAGCTTCTTGTTGTCCGGATGCGCGGCCGCCGTGATTTCCTTCGTCTTCGCGATTCTCGCAGGCACGCCTTCCAGCGAAATCCTTACCGGGTCGAACACGGCGAAGTAGCGCCTCGCCTCGGCGTCGATGATTTTCCTGTTCTCGGCGTAGAATATCTCGGCCGGCACAGTGACGTCGGACATGCTCATGCCCATCTTGAGTATGAACCTGCGTATGGACTCGGGGCGTATGCCGCGGCGGCGCAGCGACTGGAGCGACCACGTGCGCGGGTCGTCCCAGCCCGCGAACGTGCCCCGCTCTATGGCAGCGCGCGACTTGGACTTGCTCAGCTTCGCCTCGGCCAGCTTGAGCATTCCATAGTGCAGGAACTCGGGCTTCTTCCATCCCAACTTGTCCCATATAAAAAGCTCCATCATGTCCTCTATCACCAGGTCCTTGCCGCGCAGTATGTGCGTCATGCCGAGCTCGTGGTCGTCGATCGCCCACGAAAACTCCAGCATGGGCCAGACGTGGTACTTGCGGCCGACGCGCACGTGCTCGCGCTCCGCTATGCGCAGAAGCACGCGGTCGCGGAACGCGGGGTTAGGATGCTTCATGTCAGTCTTAAGCCGGACCACCACCTCGCCTTCCTTGAACCCGCCGTCCATCATCTTCTTCCAGAGCTTCATGTTCTCGGCAGCGGTCTGGCCGCGGTGCCCGCACTCGGACCCTTCGACGCGCCGGGCGCGCAAATCTTCAGCCGAGCAGAGGCAGACGTATGCGAGCTTCTTCTTTATCAGCTCCTCAGCGCGCCTGTAAAAAATGTCCAACCTGTCAGACTTGTACAGCTCCTTGCCGAACTTTATGCCCATCCACTCGAGCCCGTCGCGCACGAGCGCGTATCCCTCGGGTATGAGCTTCTTCTCCTCGCTGCCGATTGTGTCGTCGTACACGAGCATCAGCCTGCCACCGTAGCGCTTCGCGTACTCGTCGTTCAGTATAGCCATGCGCGCGTTCCCGATGTGCAGCGGCCCGGACGGGTACGGCGCCATGCGCATGACGACCTTACCTTTGGTCGCGTTCGGCAGCGGCGGGAGCTCGCCGTCGGCCTTCTCGGGCCTCTTGCCCTCATCGATGTCTATCTTGAGCTTCTTCATTTCCGCGTTCTGCCTGCCCGCCGGCCACGCGTTAACTTCGGCGACAGCCGCGCGGACGGTTTCGACAAGAACCTTCATGTCCTTCTTCAGCGCAGGATTCTCGCCTAGGACTTTCCCGACTACGACGCTGTCGCTGGCCCTGCCATCGTGCTGCACAGCGTTCAGCAGCGCGTGCTTGAGCGCGGCCGCCTTCGCGTCCGTTTTCCTCGGCATAATTAGAATTATTCCGATAGGGTATTAAGCGAATTGCCCGCGGATTCCCCTTTCAGAACACGATGCTCGCATACCCGACCACGGAGCCGTAGTCGTTCGTTACGTCGCCCGAAGTGGCGTACTTCAGCAGCTCGGCCTTACTTGCGCCGAGCTTCTTCGCAGCGACAATCGCCGATATTATAGGCCCTGGCCCGCACACGGTCGCGTTCGTCTGGCTCACTCGGTTGAAGAAGAGCCCCTCGTCCATCTTCACTATCGCCTTTATCAAAGCCCCGTCAGTCTCCTCGGCCACGTCCTGAGGCACGTAGTGCGAGAAGTCCGAGCTCGCGATTACGGCCCATTCGTCCTCGCTCGCCCTGATTGCGTCGGCGATACCTTCGCCCAATTCCCGGAACCCGCGAAGCGCGTCCGGGTCGCCAGGGTCGCTCGCCATCGCGATCGGGACGAACTTGAAGCCGTCGCCGAGCCTGCTCTGCAGGAACGGCAGCTGCACCTCGATTGAGTGCTCGTTCTGGTGAGGTATCACGTCTATCTGCAGCAGCTCGCACCTGCGCATTATGCTTTCCACCATCGCCTCGTTCACGGCCACGCCGCCCAGCGGCGTCTTCCACAAAAAGTTCTTCATGGTGGCGAACTTCTGGCCGAACGTGTAGTGGTTCGGGCCTAGGATGACGTAGTTGCGCGGCGACTTGTCGTCCAACAGTGAGTAGAACCTCGCCGCGACATGGCCGGAGTACTCGTAGCCGGCGTGCGGCACCACAGCGCCGCGTATTTTCTTCGGTACAATCCGCCTTTTTTGCTTGGCGCCTTCGCCGGCGCGCCTGAACGCAGCGTCGAGCTGCTTCTTCAGCTTGTCCTTCTCCAGGTCGTAGAACCTGCCAGCCGCCGCAGGCGGCCTCACGAACAACATCTGCGAACAACACCCCACAAACTCCTACAATTATTAGTTGGGTTCCGTAATAAAACTTCTGCGCACGCAGTCGGGCATTTGTACAGCACGTCATCAGCGAATTATATTCTGCAACAGATATGTTGAAAGAATAAATATGCCCGGCTGCCTATATTCTATTAGATTCGCATGGTAGTCAAACCGCCAGAGCCGCCTGTCATCCTATTCCTGCACACCAAGCCCGTCAGGCTGATAGTCAGCCTGAAGAAGGGGCCGCAGTACGCGACCATACTTTCCAAGGACATCGACTGCACGTACTCGCACACGGTGAAGCTGCTGGACCAGTTCAAGAGGTTCGACCTTGTGGGGTTCGAGAAGAAGGGCAGGATCAAGATAGTGAAGCTCACGCAGGCCGGCGAGGCGGTGGCGCACGCGTTCGAGGGCGTGCTGATGCAGCTGAGCAAGGTCAAGTGAACGTGATTTCTCGTGCGTAGGGTTGGAATCAGTCAGGTCTTCCGCGTGTGCGGAACGCTTAAATGCGTTAATCGTCTCTAGCATGACAATGCAAATCGAAAAGTCAGGAAGGTGCTAGCATGTATACCGTTTACAGCAGTCCGTTTTGAAGTAGGTGACCCACATATACCATGCCCGTATACGAAACCGCTCGAATCTAAGCTCTACAGGACCTGTCTACCAGAGGCGCAACGGGAATCGGGCAAATGTTATTTACCGCTCGGCGGATACCTTGAATGCAAAACTTATACAGGCCACGAGGAGTTCCTAGCCGACGAGATAATGTATCCTGCCATGAACAAGCGGCTTCCACCGAAACCGTCTTCAGTCTGAATCGCGGTTTATCTTTTGGGGTTCCTGAAGTAGGTAAACCAGCAGAAGAACGCGAAGAAAGCCAGCATGCCGACCAGCTCAGTGTTGCCGCTGGTTATGCCGTACACTCCTATGAATCCGAGGAACCCGAGGAACCCCATGTAGCCGAGCCTCCTATCGTTCTTGGCAGCCGCGCGTTTCCTGTTTCGTGACGTTGCCATAACACATATTTCGCAGCCTTGGTTAAATTCCTTTCAACCAATAGTTTTTCATGGGCCTTCCGAAGGAGCCGGTCGAATGGAGAGCATATGTTTCAGCGTGCACGCATTCGATACGGTTGGCCATCGCTCACTCGCTGGCTGTCTTTCCGGAAAGGAATTCATACGAAGACTTGGTAAATGCAGTCTCCGAATATTATAGAAATGTCAATGAATGGGAACCGCCTCCCATCGAGACAATCGATTACCATCTGGAGCGTCATATGCTGGGCGAAGGGCTGGTGAAGATGAACGGCAGTTACGTTTTGAGCATGCCCGAAGTGTCGGTGAAATATGTGACCATGTTGTACGGCAGCAAGGACGGCCAGGACTTCTGGAAGCTGTTGGGCGAGCTGGAGAATGAGATAGGTTACGAGAGCCCGAAACTTGGTTTGATGGAATGATTGATTATATTTTTTCTAAGGTTATTTGATGTATCGCGCCGCCGCAGTAATGGCTGTCATCAAGCAACTTTAATTCCGGTATTTCTTCCAACATTTCGTGGACAGGCATCCTGAGGTCAGACCAGAACCAGTAATTTGTTGAATCCTGCAACTTTAACCAAAACTTGTAGAATACTTTGCCCCACAACGTGGCGTCTTTGTGAAGCGGCATTTCATTGACGATTACGAGTCTTCCACCTTTCTTCAACACACGGGCAACTTCGTTTAACGCCTTTCTCGGATTCGATATGCAGGATATGGCTTCAATTATCGTTGCACCGTCAAAGTGTCCATCGGAATAAGTCAGATTCATCAAATCCTGACGTTCCACCTTTATGTCGTATCCTTTCTTCTCTGCCAAGCGTTTGCAGTATTCCACCTTTCTTTCGTTCCAGTCGAAAGCCGTTATCTTTGCTTTCGGGTACTGGTTGGCCATATGGTGGAAGTCGTATCCTATTCCGCAACAACAACAAAGGAGTTTTATTTCATCGTTAGCATCCCCGTCATGCAATTTAGAAATTGCATTGCTTCTGCCACCTGGCGCAAAAACCCCTTCTATAATACCCCAGACTCCATATCTTGTCGGGTCCCCTTCTTTCATAGCTTCGTCCAATTCTAGTTTTTTGGCTTCGTCTAACATAAACCTAGTATCGATTTAAAAGATTAAATAAATTTTCACCGAGTCGCCAAGGACGGCTTCAACGAAGATGGTATTAAGCTGGTTAAATGATGTTTCGTCAAATTAAAATCTCTTTACTCCCAACTTTTTTTATGGCAGTGGTGTCCAAAGGCCATAGGGTATTTTCGCAGGTCTTTGAAACCAGCTTTTATTCAGGCAACAACCTGTTCTTGTCGGATTTACTGTTTTCTAGCCTAGCCTCCGTCTATCCCTTGGTGGGCAAGGAAGAGCCCGAGGAGAAGATGGACGTTAAGGTCTGGCTTGTGAACAACACAAATCCTATAAGGAGGATGGTCGAGTACACTTTCGAGGCGGAGAAGAGCGGCATCGCCAGGGAAATCAATCTGGATCCTCTGTGCGGATATTCGGAGAAGAGCGTTTCTCTGGCGAGCTCCAATGCCATGAGACGGTATGATTTGACGGAGGGGGAACTGATCGCTATACACGCCGTGCCGCCGGAAGCCAGATATTTGGGGGAGTTGTGAATTATATCATGGCGCTTCCGCTCGCGACAGTCTGGCTGTACGGGCTCTGCTTCTTCGCGGGCCTGATATTACAGAGCGTGCTCCCGGGGAACGTCAGGCTGGCGGTTTATCCGCTGTCGTCCGTGCTCGGGTTCCTCGGAGCGAGAATCCCGGCGTACTACCTTATCGCATTCAATATAGGTATGATCGGCCGGGCGGCCATAGGCAGATACTGGCACTGCGTCTTGATCGAGGCGGCGGCGCTTCTGCTCGGAGTCGCGATCGCTTCTTTCGTGTAGGCTCTCGAATTGCACGCGAACTGGCGCATTTGTGTAAATTCAGAAAATATGATGTAGAAAATATATTTTATAGTATATAATAGAGTCAAACTTAAATGTCTCGACGTCATCTTTTGATTATATGGCTCGAATAAATTTTCAGAAAATATTTGACGAAGTCGAAATAGCGAACCTGCCCGAGCCCGATTACAGTACTAGACAGGCATACGAGAGCCTTCAACGAGTAACTTGCAAACTCGATGGTCGCGACGGTTCGGTTACCATCTATTCCGATGGTACCAAGTCAAAATTAGAGTAATTGAATTTTCTCCATGAATCCACAGTATTCGTTTCTCGGCAAGTCTTTGGCATGGCATCAAGGTC
>JBDRGB010000008.1:0-17278 GCA_043818155.1 Candidatus Aenigmatarchaeota archaeon
GACACGATGCGCAGGCTGGGCTATTCGCAGCTGCCCGTGTTGGAAGGCACGCGCGTGGTGGGATTGATAACCGAAAAAACGATACTCGACATCGTGGCGGGCGGCAAGTCGCTGCCTGACATCATGCGCAGCAAGGTCGAGCGCGTTATGGCCGAGCCGCCGCCGATGGTGGGCGAGAACGAGCCAATCGCGTCGCTCTCCGGTCTTTTGCAGAACAACGCCACGGTGCTAGTTGTGAAAGGGAACAAAACGGCCGGCATAATAACCAAGGCTGATTTGTTTAAGATTGCGAAGAAGTGAGTTACGGCATCAAGGAGGAGCGCGCAGCATTCAGCCGCTCGGCTGCTGTAGTTCCTCGACCCGCGCCTTCAGCTGCTCCCTGATTGACGGAGGTTCGGGCAGGCTTGTGACGACGTCACTTATAGGCGCTTCAATTAGCTTCCCATATTTCTCCTCTAGTCCGACGAGCTTTTCGTAGCAGTCCTTGGCCTTCTGCGGGTCTTTCTCGGTCATGCCGTAGATGTAGAGCATAGCCTTGTACCATTCCGCGGCTTCCTTCAAATAAATGTCCGTCTTGTCAACAAGGAACCGGAGCGTTCCCAACGCGTCCCTCTGGTAGCACATAGTCAACAGCGATTTCGAATCCGGGACGCTGCCCAATTTTGCTTTGTCTTCTGGTGTCAGGAAGGTGTTCAGGTATTCGGTGTCGTTCCCTATCATGTTGTCAAAAAAAAGCGGTACGAAATTCTTGCCAAGCGACCGGTCCAGTCCCTTAGACATAATCTAAAGTTACATTCAAAAGTTAAGTGCTTTGCGTCAAGGATGGTAAGACGGCCGGCATAATAACGAAGGCGGACATGTTCAAGATCGCGAAGAAGTGAAAAGTCGAACGTTTTAATCCAAACAAAAACGTGGTTTAATTATGATGCTACGTACTCACATAGCATTCGGATTGCTTTTCGGCATATTACTTTGGTATTTTTTCGGCTTTGATTTCAGTTTTGTTTTGGTCATGGGATTCGCTGCGTTTTTACCCGATATTGATTTGGTATTAAACCGCAGATGGAATTTGCCGGTTAGGCATAGAACCCTTACGCATAGCATTTGGTTTTTATTGGCAGTGACAATCGCAACGTATGTCTTATTCCAGAGCGTGACGTTTGCACTTGCAACCTTTATCGGATGCTTAAGTCATTTGTTGTCGGACTCGTTGACAATAACAGGCGTTTATTGGTTATGGCCGATTGGCGACGATGGTTCAAACGAAGGAAAATACCACCTCAAATGGAAGATTAATACAGGTGATAAATTTTCGCAAAAATTAATTCAATCCATTTTATTTGGCGTGACTGGATTTTTATTTCTCTCAAAGGACTTTCAGATAAATATCTTTTCCATGGAAGGCTTGATTTCGATAGTCGTTCTAATTGCTATCAGCTACGTTCTTGTGGAAAAATTGGTAAATGCCATAGCCAGATTTATAAACAAACTGGGTCTTTGAAAACCTTATTCGAAAACCCGACTAGCATTCATCCTATGTAATTCGGCACGTCGCCCTTCATCTTCTCTTCCTGGACCTTCTTCCTGCGGTCCTCGAAGGTGGTGTAGTGCTTCTGCAGGTTAGGCGTTATGCTCGGCCCGACACTCTTCATCGCCTCCTCGAAGTGCTTCGGCTTGATATCTTTGGTGTCGATGTCCTCGCGCAGCGCGTTCATGCCTGCCTCGCGGCAGAGCGCCTCGATGTCCGCGCCGCTGAAGCCTTCCGTGCGCTCGGCCAGTCCCTTCAGGTCCACGCCTTTCAGCGGCATGTCCTTGGTGTGTATCCTGAATATCTCCAGCCTCGTCTTCTCGTCGGGCGTGGGCACGTACACCATCCTGTCGAACCTGCCCGGCCTTAGCAGCGCGGAGTCGATCATGTCCGGCCGGTTCGTCGCGGCCAGCACCACCACACCCTTCAGGTCCTCCAGCCCCGACATCTCGGAGAGCAGCTGCGACACGACCGTTTCCGTGATTTGCGTGCCCGTGTGCGCCCCTCTCCGTGGCGCGAGCGAGTCTATCTCGTCGAAGAATATCACCGTGGGCGCGACCTGCCTTGCGCGGCGGAATATGTCGCGTATGGCCTTCTCGCTTTCGCCCACCCACTTGCTGTAAATCTGCGGGCCCTTGATGGATATGAAGTTCGCCCCGCTTTCGGTTGCCACGGCCCTGGCCAGCAGCGTCTTCCCTGTCCCGGGCGGCCCGTACAACAGTATTCCCTTCGGAGGCTTGATGCCAACGCGCGTGAAGCTCTCCGGATTCTTCAGCGGCCATTCCACCATCTCCATCAGCCGCTGCTTCACGTCCTCCAGACCGCCGATGTCGCTCCACTTAACCTTCGGCACTTCCACCAGCACCTCGCGCATGGCGCTCGGCTCCACTATGCGCAGCGCGTTCTCAAAGTCCTCCTTGTTGACCACGAGCTTCTCCATTATCTCGCGCGGCAGCTCCTCCTCGTTCTTCCACTTGATTTCCGGAAGCACCCTGCGCAGCGCGCTCATCGCCGCTTCCTTGGTAAGCGCCGCCACGTCCGCGCCCACGTACCCGTACGTGACGTCGGCCAGCCGGTCCAGGCTTACGGTCTTGTCCATGGGCATGTTGCGCGTGTGTATCTTCAGAACTTCCAGCCTGCCCCCGCGGTCGGGCACTGGTATCTCTATCTCGCGGTCGAACCTGCCGCCGCGCCGCAGCGCCGTGTCGATGGCGTTCGGCCTGTTCGTCGCGGCAATCACTATGACCTTCCCGCGCTTCTTCAGCCCGTCCAGCAGCGTGAGCAGCTGCGACACGACGCGTCGCTCCACTTCGCCTGTCACTTCCTCGCGCTTCGGCGCTATGCTGTCTATCTCGTCTATGAAGATTATGCTCGGCGCGTTCTTCTCAGCGTCGTCGAATATGTTCCTCAGGTTGGCCTCGGACTCGCCGTAGAACTTGCTCATGACCTCCGGGCCGCTGATGGATATGAAGTTCGCGCCCGACTCCGTCGCCACGGCCCTGGCGAGCAGCGTCTTCCCTGTCCCGGGCGGCCCGTAAAGCAGCACGCCCTTCGGCGGCTCTACCCCGAGTCGCTCGAACAGCTCCGGGTGCCTGAGCGGCAGCTCTATCATCTCGCGCACCTTCTCTATCACTCCCTTCATGCCGCCGACGTCCTCGTACGTGACCGTGGGTATGGCGCGGTCCTCGAGCGTCATGTCGTCCGGCGCGCGCGGCTGCATCTCAAGGTCGGTCGCGTCCGTGATAACGACTATGCCCTTGGGGTCGGTGTTCGTGACAACGAACCTCGTCTCCTCCGAGAAGGGCGTGAAGAACGCGTCAAAGTCCATTCCGAAAAAGTCCTCGAAGAAGCTGACCGACTCGCGGTCCCTCCTGCGCACCACCGGCGACGGTATTATCACGTCGCCCTTCATCACAGGACGCTTGTATATGTTCTGCCTGATCAGGTTCGGAGAAATGTGTATCACGATGCCCTTCTGCGCGGGCGCGAGCGTCACGGCCTTGGCCTCCTTGGCATCGGCCTTGCGTATCTTCACGTACTCGCCGACCCCGCTGTCGCAGTTCCTGCGCATGATGCCGTCCATGCGCGCGATCTTCAGCCCGACGTCCGACGGATAGCTGCGGACCGCTATGCCGGGGGTCTTCTTGTTGCCCTCGACCTCGACTATCTCACCCTCGCGTATGTTCAGGTCCTTCATCGCTTCGGAACCCACCCTTATTATGCCTCGTCCGGCCTCGCCGCGCTCCGTGAGCTCGCCGACCTTCAGCCTTACCTCGTCAGCCATAATCGCATTCCTCCTATTATTTCGTAACGCAACCAAAAATATCTATTCGAAGATTTCCTCCTCTTCCTCCTCGGACTCGAGCTCGTCCTCCTCGTCCAGCATGACTCGGAACGTGCGCCACATCACTTTGTTCGCCCAGCTGCGGAAGAACTTGAAAACGTCGTCCGCCTTCTGTTCGTCCACTATTATGGAGCTCTGGTCGACCTTCTTGTGCGGCACCCTGTCCAGCACGCCCTGCCTCTCGTAGACGTACTCCTTCTCGCGGCCGCTGGCGTCCTCGGTCTTCACGGTCTGCTTCCACCCGTACAGCCCTCGGAAGAACTTGTTGCGCTCGCTGGCGCTGTCGAACTTCTCTCCCCGCACGCTGAAGCACACAAGCGTCGCGCTGCGCTCGGTCACGCTCTCGTCCTTCGCGCGCCGCATCTCCTTCGGAAGCTTCCGTTTCTCGCTCGCCATCTCCGATCGCCTTTTTTGTGTGTACGTGCACTAAAATTTTTAATGTATTATATCCTAAAAAGTATATAAAGCTGTCGGTCAGGCTACTCGTACCTCAGCGCCTCTATCGGCTGCAGCCCGGCCGCGCTCCTCGCGGGCAGGATGCCGGACACAGCGCCGATTATCACGGAGAAGCCGACCGCGAACACCATCAGCTGCGGCGTTATCAGCGTGCCGCTCATGCCGCCAGTGCCGCCCAGCCCCATCATGCGTATGCCCAGTTCCGATATCAGGCCGGAAGCGATGAACCCGAGGAACAGGCCGAGCATCCCGCCTATCAGCCCTATCATCGCGGACTCGAAAAGGAACAGCTTCATCACCTCGAAGCTCGTGGTGCCCAGCGCCTTCAGCGTGCCTATCTGTCTCGTGCGCTCCATCACCGACATGAACATCGTGTTCGCTATGCCTATGGCGCCGACGAGCAGCGATATGGCAGCGATGCCGCCGAGGAAGAGGTTCATCGTGTCCATGACGCTAGATATCGTCGCCTGCATGGCCTGCACTGAGGTAATCGTAAAGTCCTTCGTGCTGGCCGTGACGTGGCGCGTGGCAATCAGCCTCTGCTCGATCGCGGTCATGGTCTCGTTCAGCGCGCCCACGTCAGCGACCTTCACCTGTATGGACGAGAACTGGTCAGTGCGGACATCCGACACCACGGTCCTGGCCGCGGCCGCAGGCATGTAGACCACCCGGTCGGTCTGCGACCCCGACTGCGCGAGTATGCCCACTATTTTGAACGCAGTCCCGCCGACGCTGAGCTGCGAGTTCAGCGTAAGCGGCTGTTTGAACATCGTGTTGGCTATGCTGTATCCTATGACTATCGCGTTCTGGTCGCCCGTGGACAGCAGCCTGCCCGACGCAAGCGTTTCGGTGGTCATCTGCGGCCACGTGAGCGTGTCGACGCCCTCAACGGTAACGGACGTGCTCTCGGCCAGGTAGGCGATGGTGCCGCGGCCGGATACTATGCCGTTGACATACTTGACTCCCTGTACCGATCTTATCGCGGCCACGTCCTTGGTCGTGAGGTTCTGCGACTCGGCCGTCGACGACGCGGCCCTCGTCTGTCCGCCAAAGTCCGGGCTGCCGCCGAATCCCATACCGAACGCGCGGCCGCTCCCGAGGCTTATCGTGAGTATGTCCGCGCCCAGGCTGCCAAGGCGCGACGACACGCTCTGCTGCATGCCAGCGCTCAAGGAGAGTATGCTGACTACCGATGCAACGCCAATCACTATGCCCAGTATGGTCAGCCAGCTCCTCAGCCCCCTGTGCGACAGGTTGTTGAGCGACAGCCTTACGATGTCACTTAGCCTCATGCTTCTTCCTTCTCATCAGCCTGAACGCCACGAGCACCGCGGCTATGCCGCCGAGCCCCACTGCTATGTATGTCAGTCCGCTCCCGTTTGTGAACTGGGTCAGCGACGTGCCCGACGACCGCGTGCTGGAGAACGAGCCCGACGCAGCGCCCGATGCGGACGTTGCCTCGAGCGCCACGCTCTTCAACACCGTCCTCCGTATGCCCAGTCCGTCCGTGTACGAGACCTCTACCGTTATTTCCTTTGCCGCGGCTCGCTGAGGCGAAGCCGACTGCCCAGCCGGCAGCGATTCTGGGACGAACGTGCTGTTAGTGCCGGCGGCCGCGCTCGCGCCCACGGACGCTATTTCGAAGCTCACTAGCGTATAGTCGCCCGCGTTCAGGTTGCCCACAACGCTCGCAGAGGTGCCGGTTGTCCGTATGCCCGTCTGCTCCGGTATGCGGACAATCGTCGAGTACGCGGTGTTCGCGCCGACGTTCGCCACGGCCAGGTTCGCGGCCGAGGACGTCGAGCCCTGCGACACTATCTCAAAGTCCGTGCGAGGGTTGTCCACGCTCACGTTGAACGTCTGCTGCGACATGGACGTGCCGTTGCCGTACCTCACCGTTATCTCGTTCTCCCCGCCTATCGCGTCAGCGTCGACCTTGACCTTGTACTTGACGAAGTACGACATCGACCCCTGCGCGAGCGATCCGACGTTCCCGAGCTGCACCGTGGCATCTGCGCCCGGGTCCAGCGAGAACGGGTACGCGGGCACGAGCGAGAATGTCACGTCACTCACAGACGACGTGCCCCAGTTCTCCAGCTTGAACAGCAGCGTGACGTAGCTTCCTGGATCGGCCGGATACGGGTCCTGGTTCAGCAGCACTGCCCTCAGGCTCGACATCCCGACCGCCATGTAAGTCGAGCCGGTCTGTATCACGCTCGTCGAGCTCGCGGCCGTTGCCGCGCCGGCAATCAGCAGCCACATAACGAGCGATGCCGCGATCGTCGTTCTAATTCTCGTTCTCATTCCCGTTTCCATTCTCATTTCCATATAACCACCTTCCCCCTAGCCTTGTCCTCCACTATTTCACCGTCCTTCAAAACGACCAACCTCTCAGCGCGGTCAGCTATGTGATTGTCGTGCGTCACCATTACAACGGTCACCTTCTTCTCCTTCACGAGCCCGGACAGCAGGTCCATCACCTCCTCGCCGGACTTCGAGTCTAGGTTTCCTGTGGGTTCGTCCGCGAGCAGCAGCGGCGGGTCGTTCGCGAGCGCCCTGCACACAGCCACGCGCTGCCTCTCGCCACCGGACAGCTGCGACGGCAGGTGGTTCATCCTATTCTCCATCCCGACCATCTTCAGCAGCTCCGCCGACCTCTTCGCGCGCTCGTCGCGGCCGCGCTCGAGTATCAGCATGGGCAGCTCCACGTTCTCGCGCGCCGTGAGCGTGGGATGCAGATTGAAGAACTGGAAGATGAAACCTATCTTCCTTCCGCGCAGCCTCGACAGTTGCGCGTCGTCCAGTTCCGATATGTTCATGCCGTCGAGCCGCACTCTTCCGGCGGTCGGCCTGTCCAGCACGCCCACCATATGCAGCAGCGTGGACTTGCCCGACCCGCTCGGCCCCATTATCGCGACGAACTCCCTCCTCTTTATCTTCAGGTCCACGTTCTTCAGCGCATGTACGGCGACCTCGTCCATCATGTACGTCTTCCCAACGCCGTCCAACTCGATCACAGTTCCTTTCACATTCGATCCCCGTCCTCCGGCGCACGGGCGCCGGCCATGTTTTATAGTTTCATCTGTTTGAAACCATATTTAAATGGCTCGTGAAACCGTATTTCATGGTTTCATGGAATTGAAACTTTATAAACACGTACTACAGTTAGTAAATATGGCCTTCAAGAATAAGAGATGGCTTTTGCTTATATCGCTGGCGGCGTTCGTTAGCTTCTTGCTGAACCTGTATCTCAGCGCCTCGTTCGAGTTCCCGGGACGGTTCGATGCTAGGATACCGCCCTTAGGGAACCAGTCTGGGCTGGCCGCCAACAAGTCTGGGCTGGATGACAACCAATCGAGATTGTTCGAGCCGTCCTGGCCGTTCGATCCGTTCTTCCGCGGCCGGTTGGGAATACCCGTGCACAGTATGTTCCTCTCGTCGGCGCTGCTGATAGCATCGGTCGTGCCGGCCTCGTACTACCTGCTGTCCGAAAGCCTGGAGCATAAGCTGGAGATGAAGTTCAACGTCATATCGAAGCTCGTGAAGGGAGGCCGATCCGCGTCGAAGAGCGCGCCGAGAATGGACGACAATGGAATCGTGCTCAAGTTCCTTAACCCAAACGAGCGGAAGGTGGTTGGCGCGCTGATAGGCAAGAAGCGCGACGTACTGCAATCGGAGATAAGCCGCATGGGCGGCATGGACAAGCTGAAGACTCACCGCGCGATAAAGGACCTCGAAAGGAAGGGCATAATAGTCAGGGAGGGTTACGGGAAGACGAACCGCGTCATGTTAACCGAGGACGTGAGAAAGCTTTTCAAATAGCGGCCGTTCGTTCAGCGCCTTCTCCTCTTTCCGTTACCGTTCTGCTTGTTCAATATGAACACGTAGAACATTACCGACACCGTGGAAGCGACGGTCGTGGTCACGACGAGCAGCATTATGAATACGAACTTGATGTCCCACGTGGTCGGCCCGAGCGGCACAGTGAGCACGGTGAACACGAACGAGAACACTATGCAGACGGTTATTATGAAGAGCGGCAGCATGCTCGAGAACTTGCTGTTGATTTCGCCGAGCGCCCCCTTCCTCATAGCCGCGTCAGCGCGCTTCGCCATGATTAGATTTCGTATTCCTAGATAATAAGCTATTCGGCCGCTTGCGCTCGCCCCATCCTTCCTTCGTCTTGCACTCGTGGTTTATGCACATCCTGTACGGCCTGCGTCCGCGCTGCGCGACCTGTATCATCGGCATCCTGCACTCGGGACAGGCGGTGCCAAGCCTGACGACTAGCCCTTTCTGCGGCAAGGGGAACGCCGTGCTGCACTTCGGATATGAAGAGCATCCAATGAACCTTTTTTTTGTGGCTTTCGAAACTATAACGCGCAGCTCGCCTCCGCAGTTCAGGCACGCGCCCATCGCACGCTCCTCGCGCCGCGACTCGACCAGGCCGTCCAACAGTTTCTTTCCGATACCCGCCTCGTTCTGCTTGAATTCCGCCAGCAGCTCGGTCAGAATGACCTTCGCCTCGTCGAGCACTTCGTCCCGTTTCTTCTTCCCCGCCCGCACGCTTTCCATCTCCTTCTCGAACTTGCGCGTCAGCTCCTCGCTCAGGATCCGCGGGCAGTATTCCTTCAGCACGGCCGTCACGACCTCTCCGAGCTTCGTCACCCCGATGCTGCGTCCGGCTATGTACTTGCGGTCGTAAAGCGTCTGCAGGATTTCCGCGCGCGTGGCCCGCGTTCCCAGTTCATTTGCCTCCATCGCCTTCAGCACGGATGCCTGCGTGAAACGCGCCGGCGGCTGTGTCTGCTTCTCGGGCATCACGATTTTCTTGACGTCCAGCGAATCGCCCGCCTTCATATCGGGCAGTGGATCCTCCGCCAGCGCTGCGTAACGGCCGTAGAACTTCGACCACCCCGGCTCGAGCGTTGTGTGGCCGCTCGCCTTGAACGCATGCCCGTTTATGTCCAGCTCGGCCGTAACCGATTCGCGCACCGCGTCGTCCGCGAAGACCGCGAGGAAGCGCCTGACTATCATGTCGTACATGTTCCTGTGGGATGCAGGCAGCTTCGAAACGTCGGGCGTTTCGGCCGTGGGATAAATCGCCGGGTGCGCCGGATCGTCGCGCTTTCCTTCTGTCGGGACGAGCGACGGCTTCCTGCTCAGTTCTGCCGCGAGCTTCGCGTACGGCGAGAGCTTCGACAACGCTGAAAGTATTTTCCTGTATCCTATGACCGGAGGCAGCTTCTGCGACGAGGAGCGCGGGTACGATACCGCACCGGATTGGTACAGATCCTCGACGATGCCCAGCGTCTGCTTCGGCGAGTAGCGGAAGTGCTCGTACGCCTCGGCTTGGAGGTCGGTCGTGTTGAAGGGCACTGGCGGCGATTGTTTGTACCTGCGCGTCGAGACTTTTTTCACGACAGCATTCGTTCCGGCCGTGCCGCACCCGTCACGTATTTTTTCCGCTTCGGATTTTTCCCAGATGCTTCCCTTCGCGTGCAGCGCTTCGAACTCCTTCCCGTCCGCTTCGAGCCGCGTCGCGACCTGCCAGAACGGCCTCGGCACGAACGCGCGTATCGCGAGCTCGCGTTCCATGAGCATGGCGAGCGTCGGGCCCTGCACGCGGCCCGTGGACAACAATGCAAAGCCTTTCTCGTTAGCGCGCTTCACCGCGGTGGTCAGCGCGCGCGTCATGTTGATGCCCCAGAAGAAATCCAGATAGTGGCGCGTGAGGCCGGACTCGACCTGTCCCATGTCCAGAGCCTTCGCCCGCGTTTCGAAGGCTTCGACGAGCTCGTCCCTCGTGAGCGTGGAGAACTTCATGCGCTCGGCGTCCGCTTTGCCTGCGATATTGCTTACAATATTGTACCCTATAACACTGCCTTCGGTGTCATAGTCCGTTGCTACTATCAGGTTAGTCGCGCTCCACGTGTCCAGCGTCTCCTGCATGTTGCGGTAGTAGCGCTCGGAGAACTCGCCGCCCTTCTTCTCGTACGCCGGTATCCAGCGCGTGGCGAACGTCGGATATCCCCAGCCGCTTTTGTCCTTCACGGTGTCGAGCGCGAGCAGGTGCCCGACCGCCGGGACAACGGCGAACTTCCGCCCGTCCCTTTCGAACTCGTACCAGTAAGCCCCGCGGCGTGCGACCTTCCTCGCGGCCTTGCCACCGAGCGCCTCGGCGATGCGCGTTGCCGCGTCCGGCTTCTCGGTTATTATTATGTTCAGACCCGTTTCTGGCGCTTCGACTGATTTCCTCTTCCGGCCGGCCAGAGAAACACCTTCGTGCAACTGTCTATAAATTCTTCTCGCAGGAATTAAAGCGAAACCTAGGAGCTGCGTTTATTCTATCACGACGGCCTGCGTCCTCGAGCTGGTCTGGAACACGGCCTCAAGCCCGCTGAGCCTGCTTTCTAGGAACACGAGCCTGTCCACGACGTCGTTCAGCCTGGCCTCGACGTCTTGCATGCCCATGCGGCCGGGCACTGCCGGCACCTCGCTGCCTCTCTGCACATCGATGATGGTGCGCTCCGCGTTCTCCAGCCTGTCGCCTATGTCCTTCATTATCGACAGCACCTCGGACGACACGCCCGACTGCGTCGCTGTGTTCGCATAGGCGGTGTCGAGCTTGCGCACGACCGTTTCGAGCTCGTCCATCTTCACGTCGAGACTTCTCGCCGCGTTCACGTCCGCTGCCATCTCCGCCAGCTCCTCCCTGCTCGCGGCGCGCTTGAGCCCGAACCTCACGGTCTCTATGTCCTTGCGCGCGTCGGCCATCTCCCGCTTGACGTCCTGCACCTCGCGCTCCGCGGTTCGCAGCTCGGCGAACCTCTTGTCTATGCTGTCGTACATCAGCTCTATGCGTCCGGACAGCCTGCCGAGCTCGTCCTGCACGAACCTGAACTGCCTGAGCTTCTCGTCGATCTCGGCCTGCAGCCCGCTCAGCTTCTCGAATCCCTCGAACCGCCTCGCGGAGGCCTCGGCGTCGTGCGCAGTCTTCACCGTGTCCTGCACCACGCGCTCAACCGAGTCCATGCGCAGCCTCGCCGCCTCGGTCTCGCGCTTCATGTCGCGCAGCTCCTGCACCACAGTGTCGGAGAGCGGTCCAGACGAGCCGCCTGCCGCGGACATGCTGTTCAGCCGCTGCTGCATCTCGTCTAGCTTCAGCTCCGCCTCGACGCGCTTGTCCGAAAGTATGTCTATGGCGGTCTTGAGTGAGTTCACCTTCGTGTCGATAAATCCAAAGTCGGCCGTGGTTATCTGCGCGCCTTTGATGCCTTCCTGCACGCGCTTGTCTATGTTGCGCTTCAGGTCGTCCACGGACATGCGCATCACGCTCATGCGCTCGCCCATGTTGCCGACCGCGCGCCGCAGCTCCGCCACCTCCATGGGGCTGACCACTTCGACGACCTTCTCCGCCAGCTCCGAGACGTTGTCCTCGAGCGACTTCAGCCTCTGCCTGGTCTCCTGGCTCAGCTCCGCGGGCATGTCCGTCATCTCCGCGGCCGCGCGCGCCAGGTTCTCCACCCGCCTCACGCGCTCCCGCATGTCCTCGACATCGCGCAGGCTCGCCACGCCTCGGAAGCCCTGGTCCGCGGCCTCCATCACGCGCTTCAGCTCCATCACCGCGGCCTGCTCCACCATTATCATGTCCTCCAGGGACTCGATGCGCTGGTCGAGCGTCTTCAGGTTCTCCGGGTCTATGTCCTTGATGCGCGAGGCTATCTCGGATACGGCGAACTCCAGGTCCATGAACCGCTTGTCCATGCTGAGCAGGCTGAGCTTGAACTTGTCCTCGGGCTTCACCACGCTTGCGACGTCGAGCCCGCCCCTCTCCTGAGGGTTCGAGCCTTCTGCGCCGCTGCCGTCAGCTTCGTATGTCAAGAATCGCACCTTCTAAAGTCCTTTCTACTACCAATTTGGCTGTGCTATGGCTTATTTTTTGCTTTTCGGCCGGGCGGCATACCCGCGCACGGCCAGGAACCAGAACAGCACCACGGCCGCTATCATGCCCTCCCTCCACAGCACGGTGTGCACCACGTCGAGGGTGGCGACTCCGAAGGCCGCGGCCGCCGCGACCGTGGAAACGATGCGTACGACGTTCAGCGCGAACAGCGCTAGCACGCCGGCGGCTATCAGCTTCGACCTTTTCTTCCAACCGATGGCGAGCGGCGTGGCCATCACCAGCGCGGCGTACGCGTACATGCTCTTCCATGCGGTGCAGTCCGCGTCGATTGCGATGTCCGTATGAAGCGGGGCGCCGAGCGCTATCGTTGTGCCGTGCCGCTCGGTCGCATAACCCAGGAATCCGAAAACCGCGTAAACGATGTCCGTTGTGAAGGACTGCAGCGGCTGCAGCTGCGCGCCCGAAAGCAGAATCGCGTACATCGGGATTGCGAGGACGTTGAACACGACGAGGAATCTGACAAGCTTCAAGATTTTCTTCTTATTTTTGCTCACGAACTTCGCGGCCGAAAACATTGCATATCACTTCTTCCGTTTCGATATAGCGCGCACCGCGTTCGCGATGTTCTCGCTCTCGTCCTTCATGAGCATGGGCACTATCTCGTCCAGCAGCGGCTCCGCGTGATGCTTGCGCAGCGCGTCCCTGACCTTGATGAAGAAAGTGCGGTTGGTCTTGAACGCGCGCAGCGCCGCGGCCAGCGCGTCCTTCTCGTGCTTGTCCTCCAGCTTCAGCTCGCGGCCGGCCGTAGCCTTCCTGTACTCCTTCTTGAACGCCTTGATAGTCTTGCTTTTCTCGGCGTTGGTCATCGACCGCCGCGGCACCCACATGAGCGCGCCCAGCGAGCTCGCTATCTTCTCGACTGTCTTGGGCGCCGGGTGCACGTCCACGGCTATTATGAACGGGTCTCCATGCCTCATCACTTCCCTTATCGTCTCGCTCCTGCTCTCGTCGCGCCTGCTCGAGAAGTGCAGCAGGCTTCCGTTCAGGTCCAGGATCGCCACGCCCGTGTTTGTGCCCGGGTCGATTCCGACGATGAGCGCTTTTATGATATCACCGTTCCCCTTCGCGTCAGTACTTCCTCTCCGCGATCTTGCGTATGCGGCTCGCGAGCTTGTCGCCAACCCCCTTGACTTTTTTGAGCTCATCCTCGCCCGCGCCGAAAACGTTTTCAACAGTGCCGAAATGCTCGAGCAGACGCTTCGCGTACTCCCTGCCCACGCCCGGCAGCCCGCACACTATCTCCTCCTGCAGCCTGCGCTCGTCCTTCGGCTTCTTACCCACGCGCACGCTGAGCTCGCGCTTCGCGTCCTGCTGCTCCTTCTTCGCCAGCCAGAACACCGTGAGCGCGGTGTCCTTCGGGTTCTTCGTGTTGAGCACGCTCGCGCCGTACTGCGTTGCAAGCGCGGCGATTGCGGCCTTTAGCGCGTTCACGCTGATGTCGCGGTCGGAGTTGCCCTCGATAATGAATACGGGCTTCTCGAAGCTGTCGCGCATGCGCCCCGCCTGCTCGAATATACGGCCGTCTATTATGCTGCCCACGAAGTCGCTGTGGTCCTTGCGCTCCACGACCACGCGGTCGCTGCACACGAAGTCGCCAACGTCCAGCGCGTCCATGTTCACGAGCGCGCCGAACTGCTTCAGGAACCCGGCCGTCTCCTTCTCGCGATAGTCGGCAACCACGACGGTCTTGCCTTCAGGCTTGAGGATTCTCTGCGACTGCATGCACGTACACGCTCCGATAGATTAATTCTTCTCCGCCCAGTCCAATAAAGACTTCTTCCGGCGCAGAGGCCGTCCGGCCTGCATATCCTGAAGCACTCCCTTCATCCGCTTCTCCTTGTTGAGCGCGGCCCAGTAGTAGGCCTCGTCGCGCGTTCCTTTCGTGATGAGGAAGATGGTCTTTCCCGCGGACTGCCTGCCCACGCGGCCGCGGCGCTGTATCTGGCGAATCTCGCTCGGCACGGGCTCGTAGAATATCGCGTAATCGACAGCGGGCACGTCCAGCCCTTCCTCGCCGACCGACGTGGAGACGAGCACATTAAATTCGCCTCTGCGGAAATCGTCGAGCGTAGCGAGCTGCTCGTCCTGACGCATGCCCTTGCCTTCCTTGTCCTGCTGTCCTATGAACGCGCGCGCCGACACGCCCTCCTTCTCGAGCGTCTCGCGTATCTTCTCCACGGTCGCGCGGTAGTTCGCGAAAACGATTATCTTCACGCCCGGCTTCGCCAGATGCTTCACGATTTCCCTCAGCTTCTCCATCTTCGGATGCCTCGGGCTTGCGGCTTGCAAATCATCTACGAGCTTCATCGCCTCGATCACGTGCTTGTTCTTCATCATGCGCGCGTCCGTGCGTTTTTTGCTTTCCGCAACCCTGCGCAGGTAGTCGTACAAAAATCCTATGCCCTGCGTCTCGAGCATCTCGATCGCGTGTTCCAGCTTGATCGCCTCGGCGCTGCGTATTATCGCCCAGAGCGAGCCGTAGTTGCTGCGGTCGCGCTTGTAGCTGGCTGCCACGCGCTGCTGCACAGCGAGCAGCATCTTCCTGCCCGGTTTGTACGTGTGTATGTAGTGCTTCTCCTTCAGCCACCACACGTCGTCCTTCAGCACCTCCTCGAGGAGCGCCTTGATCTTCCGGTGCTCCGCCGGGAAATCCACGTAGACCCAGTCCTGCTGCGTCTGCTGGACGTATGGTTTAACATCTTCGTCCTGCTCGCTCCGCACTTCCACTGCCTTTATGTACAGGTTGGACGCAACCTCTTCGATTCTTGCGCGGCTGCTTCCCGGCGAGGCGGTCAGCCCGAGTATCAGCGGGTTCTTCGCCTGCATCATGTATTTTTTCGCGATCGTGGTGTACGAGTAATTTTTGACGCCCCGGTGGGCCTCGTCGAAAATAACAAGAGTAAAGTCGGACAGGTTCAAGCGCCCGGCAGCTAGGTCGTTCTCGATGCACTGCGGCGTCGCTGCCACGATCGTCGCCTTTCCGTAGATTTTTTTCCGGGACTCGGGCTTCGTGTTGCCGGTTATCAGGACGATGTCCTCCATGGGGATGTGCGTGAACTGTTCGAAGCTGTGCGTGTGCTGCGCGTTCAGCGGACGCGTCGGCGCCGTGATGAGTATCTTCCCTCCGAGCTCGTCCAGACGCCACGCGCCGACCATGACGGCGATGAGCGTCTTGCCCATTCCCGTGGGCAGCACCACGAGCGTGCTCTGCTTCGCCGCTTTCTCCGCTATGGTCCGCTGGTAGTCCCGCGGCTCGAACGATTCCTCCTTCAGTATCGGCATGCAACCATCGACCATCGCGTCCTGTACAATAATCAGATGTTGTCCTGTTGTTTTATTGTCTTCGCTCGTAGGCTCGGTTCCGCTGCGGCCGGCCGCGGACCGGATGATATTTAACCTTTTAACGACATTTTTTTGCTATGAAAGAGCGCCTTACCGATAAACAGAAGAAGATTGCAAGGGACCCGCTGGCGATGATGGTGTACGATTACATTTCAGGGAAGAACACCAAGCACATGAGGACCGCCTCTTACAACGAGCTTGTCAATGAAGTCAAGCTGCCGGGGGTCTCTGACGATAGTATGCGGAAAAAAATCAACAAGTATCTTACAAAACTCAGCGAAAGCGGCCTGGTGGAAACGGACTATGCCGAGCTCGAGCGCATGGACAGCATGGAAACCCCGGGGCATCGCACCAATGAATGGGCGAGGATATTTCACACTCCTTTTAAGTTCAGGGAGGGTTTGAAAGCGTACAGGGAGGAGCTCAGGCTCGAGCCTTTGAACGTTGCGACGGCGTACGCGCGTTCCATGATGGAGGAGATAAACCACGGCAGAGAACTATCGCAGGAAGACAAGCTGTACGCCGAGTCCGCGGCCGTCGGGCTCGTGATTCTGTCGGAGCTTAAACGCGGCAACTGCAAAGCCTCCGAGTGAGCCGGCGCGTTTTTGTGAAACGGTTAAACATCTTGCCGCCGAAATATCAAGCGATTGCTATGCGCGTGGCCGTTCTGTTTTCCGGAGGGAAGGATTCTACGTTCGCCTCGCACGTCGCGCTCGAACAGGGATGGGACGTGCGCTGCCTCGTCACGCTCGTGCCGGCGCGCAACGATTCCTACATGTTCCACCACCCGTGCGCCGAGCTTACGAGACTGCAGGCGGAAGCGATGGGCATAAGGCACGTGATGCGGGGAACGGCCGGAGAAAAAGAAAAGGAGCTGGAGGATATGACGGCCGCGATAAGGTCGGTCGCGGACGAGATCGACGCCGTCGTCTCGGGCGCGATCGCCAGCCGCTACCAGAAGGACAGGGTAGACGCGGTGTGCAAGGAACTCGGGTTGCGCAGCATAACCCCGCTATGGGGCAAGGATCAGCTGACGCTGTTGCGCGACGAGATTGGCGCCGGGCTGGAGATTGTTATGACGGCCGTTGCGACCGAAGGCTTGGATGCAAAATGGCTCGGACGAAAAATCGATGCGGCCGCTGCGCGCGAGCTTGCGGCTCTGCAGAAGAAGTTCGGAATCAATTCTTCGGGCGAGGGCGGAGAATACGAATCGTTTGTTATCAACGCCCCATTCTTCAAAAAGAAAATCGAACTCGGTGCTGTTGAAAAGATTTGGGACGCTGATACGAACAGCGGGTATATTGTTTGTAAAAACGCAAGACTAGTTAGCAAGTGATCACATGGGGATGATAACGCGCGCCGTGGGCATCGCGCTCGCCGCGCTCGCTTGGTTCGACCCGCTTGGATTTCCGCTGACGTTGCGTGTCGCATTGTTCATACTCGGGTTCGACATGTCCGGGCTGGTCGGCAAGCTGGCCATCTTCGTGCTGGTGTTCATGCTACCGCCTGTGTTCGGGCCGGAGGCCGGCGCGTTCGTGCTGGCGCTTGTGATAATGCTCCTGGCCGAGCTGGTGCTGTTCGCGTTCGAGCTCGACCGGTGGTACAGGCTGCTGCTCAAGCCGGCCGCGGTGTTCGCAGCGGC
>JBDRGB010000009.1:0-2208 GCA_043818155.1 Candidatus Aenigmatarchaeota archaeon
AGACGGCTGCCCGTGGCACAGGGCGCAGACACTCGAGACTACGGAGAAGGACATGCTCGGCGAGGTCGAGGAGCTGAAGGACGCGCTCGCCGGCGGCGATTACGAGCACATCAAGGAAGAGCTGGGCGACGTCATCTGGACGCTGGCCATCATGTCCGAGATGGCCGGCGAAAAAGGCAGTTTCACGTTCGAAGACGTGCTTGAAAGCATGAACGAAAAGATGGTTCGCAGGCACCCGCATGTTTTCGGCGGTGTTAAGAAGGCCGAGACGGCAGAAGAGGCGCTCGACATATTCTACGAGGCGAAGGCTGCAGAGAAGAAATCCGAAGGGAAACTCGAACAATAGAAACAGTCGCTAGTTGCACGGCTTGTAGTACTTCTCCTTGCCGACTTCCACGCCCTCCACTAGCCCGAGCTGCTCCATGTGACGGAAGTACTCGTTGCATCGCGTGCGCGACAGGTTCATTATGTTAGCCAGCTGCGGGGACGTCAACTTGCCGTGTTCCTGCAGCAGGGAAAGCACCTTCTCCATGCGCTTCTGTTCGACTATGGTCAGCTGGTCTCTGGCAGCGATGACCGGCCTGGCGTTGGCCGCGGCCTTCACCTCCTCCCTTACGCCGTCTATTATCTCCTGGGCCAGGCTACTGCCGTCCACGACCTCCTCCCTGAAGGCCTGCTCGCTGAGCGCCTTCTCGGGCACGCGCTCGTCGAACTTCCTCTCGAGCTCGGCCAGCTTCGAGGTCAGCGTCTCGACCTTCGCCTTCATATCCCTTAGTATCTCCAGCGCAGCGCCCGAAGCGGATGCCGTGGCAAAAGGATCGCTTCTGGCCGGCTCTTGGACGTGTCCGATGTGTCGGGGCTCGTCTTCGACAGTATAGAACTTGGCCCCGCCCGCCTTGCGCTTCATCTCCTCGATTCTGCGCAGCCTTTCCTCGACGGGTTGTTCGCGCCTTTTGAAAAATACCATATAACATTTATGGAGTCCGGTTAAAAAATAGATTCGCGTGCTGCAGCATACTTTTCGGCGTGTCGGCGGCCGGTCGGACGCTCCGACAAGAGCGTTCCAGTAGTGTTAACTGTACCGGGCGTTCGCGCCAGCCACAATTTTTCCATGTGCATGGAACAGAACAGCCGGACCGAACCCAAGTCGAAAATTTTCCCGATACGCAACCGCACCATATATACCCGCATTCACATTCGAACACATCGAACAAAAGGCCGATTTGACGCGTTCTACGGCGTTTTCAAGCCGTTTTGCGTTAGGTGTCGAAAACGTTCATCACGGCTTGGGCAATCGCCGCCCGTTCGTTTCCGTATTTCCTCCCTCGAAGGGACTTACGCCACGATCGTATGTCGAAACGCCTTGAAAGAACCCCATTCCGGCCAAGGTGGGCCGTTTCACAGTTCCCGTTCCCAAAAACCCCGGAACGTTTAGATAGGTCGACAATTATGCTATTCATATCTGCATAGCAGAACTGCATAGCATAGCTGCTGCTCACAGTCGCTGAGCTCAACTGCATAGCACATCTGCGTAGCGCTGGTGCGCGGCACATTGGACGGCGGTTCTGGCAGAACGAGTGCACTCGGTAATCGCATGGCGGAGAACTATATACGGGAGCGGATGGTCGAGCTGCTGGAAGCGCATCCGGAAGGGATGACCATACTAGGCGTGGCCCAGGCGCTCAAACTGAACAGGAACACGGTCACGAAGTACGTGTACGAGCTGTCCGGCGCAGGGGTGGTCGTGCAGCGGAAGATCGGCAGCGCGAAGCTGTGCTTCGTGCCCAAACCGCATGCGGCCAAGGCGGCGATAAAGAACATGAAAAACCCGAAAATCGGGAGATTCCTGCCGATAATGGCCCTGCTACCCCTTATCCTTTCGGTGCTTGCGTTCCCGGCCTATGCCATAAACAACCAGTCGCATCCGATGAGCGAGCTGACACCGATAGACACCAACCTCAACATGATGCAGTACAGCATCCTCAACCTGACTTGGACGAACACCACCAGCATCAACGCCTCGAGCCAGATTTGCGTCGGCGGGGTATGCAGGACGAGCTGGCCTGTCGGCACGGTAACCAGCGTGGGCCTCAGCCTGCCAACCGAGCTTACGGTCACAGGCAGTCCCGTGACCACAGGCGGCACGCTTACTGCGGCATGGGCGTCGCAGAGCGCGAACACTGTGCTCGCGGCCCCTTCCGGAGGCGC
>JBDRGB010000010.1:0-7304 GCA_043818155.1 Candidatus Aenigmatarchaeota archaeon
TGTTTCCATCGTGCTACCTGTTTACAACGAAGCGGACGTGCTAGAGGCTTCTGTGCGCAAGGTAGAGTGGCACCTGAAAAAGCTCGGCTACGATTACGAGATAATAATCGCCGAAGACGGTTCCACGGACGGCACCGACACCATTGCTGCGAGGATGGCACACGCCAACAAAAGGATGAAACATCTGCACTCCGTAGAGAGACTCGGACGGGGCGGGGCGTTGAAGCGGGCTTTCAGGGTAGCGGCGGGCGATGTTCTCGTTTATTTAGATATCGATCTTGCGACAGACTTGAGTTGTCTCGGCAAGTTAATAAGCGAGATAGAAAGAGGTTATGACGTTTCCATAGGTTCGCGCCTTCTGCCCGGGTCGGACGTCAAGCGCTCGCTGGCGAGAAGCGTTGCATCGCGCTGCTACAACGCGCTCGCGCGCGGCCTGTTCGGCACGAACGTGCACGATATGCAATGCGGGTTCAAGGCTTTCAGGAGCAGCATGATGCCAGCGATTATTGCGGCGCAGAACAACCACTGGTTCTGGGACACCGAGACGCTTCTCATCGCCGAAGCGTCGGGCGCGGCCATAAGCGAGGTGCCAGTCGCTTGGCGCGAAATCAACAAGTCGAAGGTTAAGATAGTCAAGGACGCGTTTGACATGGGCTTCAGTCTGGTAAAACTAAGGACAAGGCTAAAGCCAGTGGCTATGCACGGCTCACTTCAAAAAGTTAAGAAATAGTTCGGCCTGATTCTTCAGTCGCTTCAGGTCGACGGACGAAAGCTGCTTCAGCATGTACGACGGCCGCAGGTAGAACCTCAGCAGCGCCTCGTTGACATTCTTCTTCAGCTCGGCCGCGCTCAGCACACCCTCGTAACACGCGGGGAACGCGCCTTCGAGAGAGTCCTTCACAGACTCGTAAAAGCGGGTGCCGGGGTAGGGCGTGGCTATGTTGAACGATGCGTACGTTGGGTTAAGCCGCTTCGCGAACTCAATCGTATCTTCCATGTCCTCCTCTGTTTCGCCGGGCAGACCAAACATGAAAAACGCGACCGTGTGTATGCCCGCTTCCTCGGCCGCGCGCACCGCCTCCTCGACCTGCGCGAACGTCACACGCTTGTCTATCGACTTCATTATTTTTTCCGACCCAGTCTCAACGCCGAAATGTATAACATCGCAGCCTGCTTCCTTCATCTTGCGCAGCAGCGGCCTGCCGACAGTGTCCACCCTCGTCTGGCACGTCCATTTCAATCCGAGCTTTCTTTCAACCAACAAATCGCACAGCCGCTCCACGTTCGCACGGTTCGCCTCGTTGTTCATCGTGAACTCTAGGTCTATGAAGTAGGCGTTGCGCACGCCGAAGTCCTTCACCGCGTGTTCCACTTCGTTGACCAAACGTTCGGCGGACTTTATCCTGTACTGCGGTCCGTACATCTGCTTCGCGGAGCAGAACGTGCACGAGTGCGGGCAGCCGCGTGACGCTTCGAACAGCGCGAAATTGTCGCCTAGCAACTCGTACGAGTACTTTTCCATCGGCAGCAGGTGGAACACCGGCACTGGAAGCTCGTTCAAATCCAAGAACGTTTTCCTCGGATTGAAAGAAACTCTGCCTGCGGTTTCGACGTACAGCCCTTCGACGTCCGCAGTCCTCGCACCATTGCAAATATCCACGATAGCAAGTTCCGGCTCGCCGACGATGATTCCGTCCGGTTTGGCCATCTTCCAGACTTCCGCCGGCTTGAAAGTACCGTGCGGTCCCATGACGTAAACCTTCGCCTGCGGATTCGCGGCCTTCGACTGTCTCGTGCTTTCGACGAATCCCCTTATGTCGACGTGCGGGCACTGCCATCTGTCGAGCGAAGCGGATGTGATGAAAACTTTCTCGTAGCCGTTGACCGCGGCTGCGGCTTCCTCGGCATCCAACCTCTCGGCGTTCGCGTCCACGATTTTGACCTCGAACCCGTCGCGCTCGAGCAGCGCGGCGGCATTCGCGAGGTCGAGCGGAGGCCAGATGCGGTTCCACTTGAAGACCTTCTTGTTGCGCGTGACCGGGTAGTCGTATGCCGGGTTCACAAGTGCTATCCTGTCCACGGTTTTGCCTCGCTTCTCATTTGCCCGCGACGCCTGCCCACATCTCCTTCAGCCCTTCGCGTAGCTGCAGAGGGTCTCGGACGCACGTAGCCGTAGAAACGGAACGCCTGACCCTGTTGTACGGGCACGACTCGTATGCTCGTTCGACCCTCGCTCCAGCAACCTCTTCAATCAAATCAACGAGCTGGTTCACGCTCGTGCCTGTGCCAGTGCCTACCTCATAAACGCCCGGTTCGGCAGCATTGTCTTCCAGAAAGCGCTCTATTATGTTTATGACGTCGCGCACATGCACATAATCCCTGACATACTCGCCGTCGTCGTATATCACGATTGTCTGCCTGGCCTTCACGCGGTTGAAGAACTCGAATATCACACCCTTGTCGTTCCCGCCGCCGTACACATTGTAGAAGCGCAGGCTTGCAGCACGGATGCCATATGTCTTCGCATAGCTCTCGCACAGCTTCTCACCGCACAGCTTCGAGACGCCGTACGGCGTGCTCCCTTCGATGGCCGCGGACGAAGCATTTATCACCTTGCGTATGCCAAGCTGCCTCGCCGCATCCAGCACGTTGAAGGTGCCGATGACGTTCGTAGTGAAGTACTCGAGTGGCTTCTGCACGGACTCTGGATCCAAGCAGAGCGCGGCCAAGTGCACGATCGCAGCCGCGCCCTTCGCCGCTGCCGCCACCGCATCGAGCGAGCGCACGTCCTGCAAGGGGCTGTCCTTTATGTCGAACTCCGCGACCTCCATGCCTCCCCGCGAGCGCAGAAGCTGCACTAAGTGTGACCCTATGAAGCCCGCGCTGCCCGTTACCAAAACTCTCATCAAGAACGCCCTTTGAAAATCTTCAGATAGGGGAGGAACTCCGTCCTCGCCTTGCCGACGGAGCAGTGTAGCTGCGGCGACACGCTCGCGAGCAGCTCGTCGTCCGACTTCCTCGCGAACCTCGCAATGGCGAGCATCGCTATGTACTGCGGGTACTTGTAGCTCGGCCGCACGAGCCGCTTTCGCTTCGCATGCGCGGCCGCTACTACGCCCGAAAGCATGACATCGACCATGCACGACTTGTTCCTGCGCCTGAACATGTCCGCGGCGCTCAAGGCCTCGAACACGGCTGCGACATCGTCCGGCCTCGAGAACTCGGCCAGCGCGTTCCCTTCAATCCACCAGAACATCTCATCCGCGTCTACGTCCGCGCTCTTCAGCGCTTCCCTCGCTTCTTCCAGGCTCGCCGCGCCGAATATTCCACCCAGTACGTCGTGCACGTTCGAGCTCCTTTCGCGCAACCCCAGGTTCGCCGTGTCTTCTGCTTTTATTTTCCTTCCGCACGCCAGCGATCCGAGGTCGTTCAGCGCGGCGCGCACGTCGCCGTTAGAAATCCTTGCAATCTCGCGCAGCGCAGATGGTTCGATTGAAATTTTTTCCTTCGCAGATATCTTCGCGAGGTAGCGCTCAACGTCCGCGTCCGGCAGTCGTTTCATCTCCACTGAAACGCAGCACTTGCGCAGCGGCCGCAGCTTCGGCCCGTGCGGCTCGTTGGCGGTGAGAATCATCGGATATGCCGACTTTGCAATCATCTTTATAACTTCGGCGACCCCTCCGCGGTCCGAGTTGCCCGACAGCCCGTCGATCTCGTCTATCAGGAAAATCTTGCCGCGCTTCATGAGGCTCTGCTGTGAAATGGAGCTGCCGATGCTCTCCGCAATCTGCTTCGCCGACCGGTAGTCGGACGCGTTCATCTCTATCAGGTCGTCCCCGCGCTGCGCGGCGAGCGCGTGCACCAGCGCCGTCTTGCCCACGCCGGTGGGCCCGTGCAGGAGCAGCGCCTTGCCCCCGCGCTTCCACGACCCGAGCCACTTTGAGGTTTTCAGTATGGCTTCGCGGTGCCCGACGATGTCGCCGATGCGTTTCGGTTTGTACTTTTCAACGAGCATGAAAAATCGAAATCAGCGCTTTGCGCAGAGCATTATCTGCGCTAAAAGCGCTTCCAGTTGCACCATATCGTTCCCGCCCTGGCTTATCCGGTACTCGTACTCGCCGACCTTCGAAACGAGCTCTGCCTTCGTGCGCTCGTCCGCCTTCACCTCGTCCAGCTGCCTGTGCATCTCGCGTATCACGTCCTCCCCGGACAGCCCCTGCATCAGCAGCATGGCCTGCAGCTTCTTGCGCGCCGCGGCGAAGTTGCCCGCGAGCGCCAGTTCCATCATAACCTTCACGTCGGTCGGCTTGGCCTGGGACGCGACGTCGTACACCACGTCCTCGGTTATCCTCTTCTTCATGACGGCCGCCGACTGCAGGAGGTTCGCGGCCTTCCTCAGGTCGCCCTCGGCAAGGTAGATGACGGCCTGCTTCGCGGCCTTGTCCATGCTCAGCTTCTCCTCGCGCTCGACGCGCTCGACGAACTTCATCTGGTCGTCGTCGGAGAGCGCGCGGAAGCGGAAAACGGCGCACCTGCTCTGTATCGGCTCGATTATCTTCGAGCTCCAGTTGCAGATGAGTATGAAACGCGACACGGATGAGTACGTCTCCATCGTGCGGCGCAGCGCCTGCTGGGCATCGCCAGTCAGCGCATCGGCCTCGTCGAGTATTATCAGCCTGTACCCCACGCCCGACACGGTGCGCGTGCGCGCAAACTCCTTGACCTTGTTGCGTATGACGTCTATGCCGCGTTCGTTGCTCGCGTTCAGCTCCAGCACGTTTCCGTGAACGTCCTTTCCGTAGAGGTCGCGCGCGACCGCGAGCGCCACCGTTGTCTTGCCAACGCCTGCCGGGCCCGCGAACATCATGTGCGGCACGTTGCGCGCGGTCACGAAAGCGCGTATGCGTTCCACCGCGTGCTTCTGGTTTATCACGTCGCCGAGCGTGCGCGGCCTGTACTTCTCGGCCCACACCACCATGTCGCTGACTCCTGCCTGAGCGGCTGCCATAATAAGCACTAGTAAAGTTTAACCTTTTAAGGCTAAAATAAGCTTTATGATTCTCGCCATAAGCGGCACACCGGGCACAGGGAAGACGTCGGTCGCGGAAGCCCTCATCAGGAAACTGAACGCGACCGTAAAGAAAAGAACCGGCAAGTACAGGCTCGTGAAGCTGAACAGCCTCGCCAAGAAGGCGAAGGCGCAGGTCGGCTACGACAGCAGGCGGCACTCGACTATAATCGGCATAACGAGGCTGCGGGCGGCGTTGAAGGAGCTGACCGGCAGGCACGCGAACATCGTAATGGAGGGCCATTTCGCGCACCTCCTGCCGGCGGATTTGGTCGTGATCCTCCGCTGCGATCCCATGGCGCTGGAAAAGCGACTGAAGGAAAAGTACGACTGGCCTACGAAGGTCACCGAAAACGCGGAAGCGGAGCTTATGGGCGTCATAACGGACGAGGCGCTGCCGATGCACAAGGTCGGCACGGTGTTCGAGGTCGACACCACGAAGCGCACGGCCGAAGAGACGGCCGATATCCTGCGTCGAATCGTGGAAGGCGACGAGCGGACGCGCCTGGAGAATGCCGTGGGCAGGATTGACTGGATGAGGGGCGTATGAACCGCGGCCAAACGATAAGCTATTTTAATTGAATTTCCTTTTAGAATTAAGAAGTGGCGAGCATGGTACCGATATCGAACGAGCGCATATCCGTCCCGAGCAGGGAGAACAAGAACATCGAGTTCAAGGAGCGGCTCACGCCGGCTGTGCATTTGAAGGACGACAAGCGGCAGCACCTGGCCGCGCAGATGCGCTACACGCTCGAGCTGGGCAAGGGGGAGGCCGTGTACATAATCGGTGTGGATGACAACGGCAAGGCCGTCGGGCTGACGGACATCGAGTTCGAGGAGACGCTGAATGTTTTGAAGGTCGTGGCCGCCGAGAACGGCGCGCGCATGTCGAAGGTAGAAAAGTTCTCGGAAAACGGCGAAGGTGCGGCCGACGGCGGAGGAAAGTTCATCGGCCGGGTGCTGGTGCTGCGCGACGGCAAGCCGGTGAAGCAGCACATAATAGTCGCGAGCGCGGGCCACGTGAACCACGGGAAGAGCACGCTCATCGCATGCCTTATGACGGGCAGGCCCGACGCGAACGGCAAGTCGTGGCTGTATATGGACACGCTCCCGCACGAGATCGAGCACGGCCTGAGCGCAGACCTGCACTTCACTCTTTACGGCTTCAAGGCCGGCAGGCCGCTGCACTTCAAGAACCCGCTCGACAAGAAGGAGCGCGGCCGCGTGGCGGCCGAGGCGGACAAGCTCGTGAGCTTCGTCGACACCGTGGGGCACGAGAACTGGCAGAAGACCACTATACGCGGGCTCGTGGGGCAGAACATCGACTACGGGCTGCTCGTGGTCGCGGCCGACGACGGCGTCACGCACATCACGCGCGAGCACCTCGGGCTGCTGCTGGCCATGGACCTGCCTGTCATAATCTGCGTCACGAAGGTGGACAAGATGCAGGAGGCGAAGATAGCGAACGTCGAGCGACAGATAGGCGAGCTGCTGAAGAACGTGGGCCGCGTGCCGTACGCCGTGCGCGCGGCCGATGACATAGCTGTCATAATCGACAAGATGCAGACCGTCGTCCCTGTAATCCGCACGTCGGCTGCCACGCTCGAAGGGTACGCGCTGCTTGACAACCTGCTGCAAGCGCTGCCCGAACGGAAGAAGGCCTTGGACAAGCCGTTCCTGATGTTCATAGACCGCGCATACAACATAACGGGCGCGGGCGTTGTCGTGAGCGGCACCATCAAGCAGGGCGTGCTGGCGCCGGACACCCAGCTGATAATCGGGCCGGACAAGGACGGCCTCTTTTCGGAAGCGAAGGCGAAGAGCATAGAGATGCACTACCACCGGCTGGAGAAGGCGAACGCGGGCCTGGTGGTGGGCGTTGCGCTCAAGGGCGTGCGCTTCGAGGACGTGGAGCGCGGCATGGTGCTGTGCGACGCAGCGATCAAGCCGCGCGCCGTGCGCTCTTTCGATGCGGAGGTACTCGTGCTCAACCACCCGACGCGCATCGCTACCGGCTACGAACCCGTGCTGCACACGAACACGGTCGCGGAGAGCGTCAAGCTGTCGCTCGTGGACAAGCGCTACCTGAAGGCCGGCGAGTCAGGCCGGGTGCGCATGACGTTCCGCTACAAGCCGCAGTTCCTGCAGGAGGGCGACAAGTTCGTGTTCCGCGAGGGCAAGACGAAGGGCATAGGCACGATAACGAAGATAGTCGCGTACGCGTAGCCGCGTGTGG
>JBDRGB010000011.1:0-58544 GCA_043818155.1 Candidatus Aenigmatarchaeota archaeon
CTTCGGGCTGTAGGTTCCGAGCAGGTTCAGCTGGAGCAGCGTGGCGGTCTGGTTGTTGATGCCGGCTATGCGCACGCCCTTTTCGTCGAGGCAGTCGACGAATCCCTTGAGCTTTTTCATCTGGACGATCGACTCGTCGACAAGTATCATGCTCTCGGTTGTCAGTTTGCCGTCTCTGGTCGCGTACACTTCCCTATAAGACGTGCCGCTGGTATCGCTTGCCTTCATCACTATTTTGTACATGCCGTTCTGCTCGGTGGTCGCGATGACCTCTATTGTCGTGCCCGGAATGGCTAGCTCGTACAGTTCCTTCACGTTCGCCTCTATGGCCTCTTTCGACGGGCCAAGGACGCCAGGCATCGGCGGGATTTGCAATGTTCCCGATACGACGAGCGCTGCGAAGACTATGGCCATCGACATCACTGCGACAACGACTATGAATCGCGGCCTGAGTTTCATGTGCGCATCCCCAGTTCGATAAGATTGAGTTTGTCGAGTCCTTATTTAAATCTGCTTAAAATAAACTAATCTTTAAATTATTTAAACTGAGTTGGGATGATCGCATGGCGGGAAACGATGCTCTGGCAGACGAGAAGCTCATCCAGGACAAGATAGCCGCATACAGGTCCCTCGAAGAGAGGATAAACGCGCTTGTCGGTCAGCAGGCGACGTTCGCGTCGAAGGCCGCGGAGATACAGAGCACGCTCGCCGCGATAGACGAGCTGTCGGAGGGCAGCGGGGATGCGCTGTTCCCGCTAGGCACCGCGGTGTACGCAAAGGGCAAGTTCGACGCCTCTGCGAAGCTGCTGGTGGAGGTAGGCGCTGGAGTCGCGGTCGAACGCACGGCTGCAGAGGCGAAGCTCATACTCGAGGCCCGCAACAAGGACATAGAGCAGGCGATCGAGGTCCTGCAGAAGGACGTACGGACGGTCGCCGGCATGCTCCAGCGGATTGAGGCCGAGGCGCAGGAGATGCTGAGGGCCCGGGGCCGGAAATAACCGACCGGCAGGCGAAGCCCTATGTTCGGGATATTGAAGGACAAGCTGTCAAAGGCCATCAAGTCTATTTCTGAAAGGCTGAAGGAGAAGGAAGAGCCTAAGCCGGCAGTCCGGTCGCATGAACAGCTTCAACCGAAGGAGGCAGAGGAAAAAATTAAAATTCGGCACGAAGAAGAAATACCAGAAATCAGATTGCCAGAAGAAGAGGAAAAAAAGATTCCAGAGCCGCGCAAGGCCGGAAGGAAAGAACCTAAGCCTGCGGCCGCAGCCGAACCGAAACATGAGAAGAAATCGTTCATATCGAAGATTTTCGAGAAGGCGGTGAAAACAGTAACAGAGAGGAAGCTTGAGGAGAAGGACTTGCTCCCAGTGCTGGACGAGCTTGAGACTGATTTGATAGAAGCGGACGTTGCGGTCGAGGTCGCGGAACACATAAAGGCCGATTTGATGAAGGAGCTTGCGGGCAAGGAAATAAAGCGCGGCGGGGAGAACGAGGAGATTGTCGGCGCGTTCAAGCGCAGCCTGCTTGGGATTCTGGATGTTCCTGCGGTCGATTTGGAAAAAATCGTGGAAACGAAGAAGCCGGCTGTGCTGCTGTTCCTTGGCTTCAACGGCAGCGGGAAGACGACGTCGATAGCGAAGGTCGCGAACTTTTTGAAGGAGCGCGGGCACACGTCGGTGCTGGCTGCCGGCGACTCGTGGCGAGCTGCCGCGATAGAGCAGCTCGAGGAACACGGTAACAGAATCGGCGTGAAAGTAATCAAGCACAACTACGGCTCCGACCCGGCGGCAGTCGTGTACGACGCGGTCGAACATGCGAAATCGAAAGGCGTAGACTTTGTTCTAGCGGACTCGGCCGGCCGCGTGCACACGAACCAGAACCTGATGCAAGAGCTGCAGAAGATGGTCCGCGTGAACAAGCCGGACCTGAAGGTGCTCGTAATCGACTCGATGACCGGGAACGACGCGCTTGAGCAGGCGCGCGCGTTCGGGAACGTGGGCGTGGACGCTGTGATATTCACGAAGGTTGATGTGAACGAGAAGGGCGGGGCGATACTGTCGGTCACGAACGAGTTGCGCAAACCCATACTCTTCCTGGGCATGGGGCAGGGATACGATGATTTCGAGAAGTTCGACGCCGAGAAGTTCGTGAACAGGATAGTCGGTTAGAATGCCTAATGATGAGATTTAAAATATAACCGCACAGTTGATAGTATGCTGGATAATTTTGGAAAGAGCCTCGGCAGCCTGATACGCAGGCTGGCCGGCGGGACTACGGTGGACGATAAGACCGTGGAAGACATACTGCAGGACCTGCACAAGATACTCCTGCAGTCCGACGTGGACACGGACCTGGCAGACGGGCTCGTGGGCAACATACGCAACAAGTGCCTGAAGGGAAAGACGCCTGCCGGGCTCACGCTGCGCGAGCACGTGCTGAAGACGATTTACGACGAGCTTGTTAGCCTGCTGGGCGAGACCCCGGCGGAGGGAGACGTCCTGGAAAGGAAGCGCATAATGCTCGTCGGGCTTTTCGGCAGCGGGAAGACCACAACCATCGCAAAGCTCGCGCGTTACCTGAAGAAACGCGGGAAGAAGCCGGCGCTCGTGGCGCTCGACTACCACAGGCCCGCGGCGCCGCAGCAGTTGAAGCAGTTGGGGGACCAGATTGGGGTGCCCGTTCACGTCAGCGAGAGCAAGGACCCGTACGCTTGCGTGCGCGAAGCGCTCGAAAAGCTGCAGAAGAACGACGTTCTGATTTTCGACACTGCCGGGCGCAACGCGCTTGACGCTGAGTTGGCGGCCGAATTAAAAAAAATCGGCGAAATGATAAAACCGGACGAAGTTATACTTGCAATACCTGCCGACCTCGGCAAGATTGCGCGCAAGCAGGCGGCCGAGTTCAACCGGCTCGTGGGGATAACTGGCGTGATCGTCACGAAGATGGACGGCACTGCGAAGGCGGGCGGGGCGCTCGCGGCAGCTGCAGCTACGGGCGCGAAGGTGAAATTCATAGGCACGGGCGAGAAGGTTGACGAGTTCGAACCCTACGACCCGACGAGGTTCGTTTCGCGCATGCTCGGACTCGGGGACATGCAGACGCTGCTCGACAAGGCGAAGGACGCGGGGCTGAAGCCGGAGCTTGCGGAGAAGATGCTCGAGGGCAAGTTCACGCTCGACGATTTCTACGAGCAGATAGAGAGCGTGGGCAAGATGGGTTCGCTCGACAAAATAGCCGGCATGATACCCGGGCTCGGCGCGATGAAGCTACCGGAGGACGCCCTGAAGAGGCAGGAACAGCAGATGAAGAAGTACAAGATAATCATACAATCGCTCACGAATGAGGAGCGCGCTGACCCGTCTCTGCTAACAGCCGGCAGGATAAAGCGCGCGGCAGCGGGCGCAGGCGTCGCTGAATCGGACGTGCGCGACATGCTCAAGCAGTACGAGCAGATAAAGAAGCTGACGAAGATGCTCGGCCGTGGGAACAAGGACATGATGAAGATGCTGAAGCAGCTCGGCGGCAAGATGCCGTTCTGAAATCAATGAAGCAACCTATTGTCTACAGGCATCTTCAAACTATGTTTACGTAACGCGGTTTCTACAGAAGGCACAGTTCTTCCAAGCTGTTTAGAAATCCAATGATAGTTCCTGTGGCGGTTTTTCGCAAGAAATTCCAACTCACTTTCACTCCAATTTATTTTGTAAACCTTGTAGGACTTCAAATACTGGAATAGCTTTTCTTGTTTCCTTCCTATGGAAAATCCTATCTTTTCATAAAACAGTTCCAAGTTCCGCCTGCCAGTTATATTTAGAGTATGAACAGGCTTAACCAAGAAAATCCTACCTCCGATTTCATGGTTTCCAGCCGGCCTTGTGTATACACGGCCGGTTTGTATGCCTAAAATTTTTAACAACCCTCGGACAAGCTCGATTAGCTTCTTATCGGAATTGTAAAAACGTATGCATCTATTTGACACGTTTCCTTCGGAATCGTACATGCCTTTCAAGAACGAGGCTATCTTAGAGTCGTTCATATGATTTAGTCGTTCAGAATCAAAATACTTCAAAGCTCTGACGGATGCTACAGAACTCTGTGTTACCCTCCAGCGGTCTCCATATTTCCATATCCTACAGTATATACCACTCCACTCTTTCAAGAGCTTGTAAAACACTTTTGCGAAGTCCTCGTCTACGACGGACAAATAAATACAGGCCCCACCATCCTTACGAAATGAAATACAACCATCACCCCTTATAACACCTAAAATATAGCAAAAGTTCTCGTCTATTTTCCTAGACAGTTCGATGTATTTTTGATTTTTCAGTTCGCGCAATCTGCTTTTCGCAAGTTCAAGATTTTTCAATATACAGATTCTGGATTTTTCAGAAAAGCGTTTTGGTTTTCTGCCATAGTACAGCCAACTTTTCATCGTCGGCATTTTTACATACGTGATTTCTGAAATAGTTTTAAGTTGGACACCAGCTTTCCTCAACGAGACAACATTTTCGTAATCATTTAGATTGTAGGCTTTCATATACAATCTTAAAAGTAGTAAATCCCCTAACTAAGGAATAGGCAAGCAGGTTTCCGCTGAGTTCCGATAAGCTTTTAGCGGTAGCAGAAAAGTAAGTATTAATCGGTGTCGAAATATGGGGCTTTTGGAAAAAATAACGGATGTCCTAAAAGGCGAGTACGTGTGCGACTCGTGCCTAGGGCGACAATGCGCGGAACTGCTCAGCGGATTCTCGAATACAGAACGCGGCAGAATTCTGCGTGTCTATACCGCAATGCTTGTAGACGCCGGTGAGAATCTGGATGTTGGCGCGTCGAATCTTTACGGATTCAAATTCAGAAATACTAAGTTCCATGCTGTGAAACCAAACAAATGCAAGATATGTAAAAATTTTTTTAGCGAGCGAGTGGAAGAACTGGCGAAAGCCATAGCGAAAAAGACGGCGGGCTACGAGTTCAAGACTTTCCTGATAGGCACAGTGGTCTCGGCGGAGATGGCGAAGGCCGAGGAGGACGCGTGGCACAGCACCGGCGTCGAGTTCGTCGAGCCGATTAAAAATGAAATCAACCGCGAGGTCGGAAAGGCTTTTGAAAAAATCACTCACATGAAGTTCGACCTGAAGGAGCCGGACATAGTTGCGATTATAGACCTCGGCCAGGACAAAATCTCGTTACAGGTGAAGAGCATCTACGTCTACGGCCGCTACCAGAAGCTCGTGCGAGGGATTCCGCAGACGAAGTGGCTGTGCCGCGAGTGCAAAGGCAAGGGATGCCCGCGGTGCA
Source organism: Candidatus Aenigmatarchaeota archaeon (assembly GCA_043818155.1). Lineage (GTDB taxonomy): Archaea > Aenigmatarchaeota > Aenigmatarchaeia > CG10238-14 > SCSR01 > JAPLUY01. Next base: position 5,299 of record JBDRGB010000011.1, read on the forward strand.
AGGGAAAGGGAAAGATGTACGAGACGTCGGTGCATGAGAACATCGAGCCCCCTCTGCTGAAGGCCGCAAAGGCCAAGGCGTCGAAGATGCACGGCTCCGGCCGCGAGGACATAGACGTGCGCTGCCTTGGATGGAGGCCGTTCATACTCGAGCTCGTGCGGCCGATGGTGCGCAACTTGGATTTGAGGAAGCTGCAGGCGCAGGTGAACAAGTCGAGGAAGGTGAAGGTGCGGGGACTGAAGATCGCGGGCAAGAGGGACGTCGAGGACGTGAAGTCGTCGCGTCACGACAAGACCTATATGGCCGAGGTTGTTTTCGAGAAGAAGATAGACGTGTCGAAACTGAAGCTTGTGAAGGCGCTCGCGGGCAAGGGCGTAGACCAGCGCACGCCGAGGCGCGTAGCGCACAGGCGCGCCGACCTCGTGAGGAGGCGCGGGCTGAAAAGGATTAGCGTGCGCAGGCTCGGGCCGAGGAAGCTGGAAATGAAGCTCACGGGCGAGGCTGGCATCTACGTGAAGGAGTTGATAACGGGCGACGAAGGCCGCACTTCGCCAAGCGTGGCGGAGCTGCTCGGCAATAAGGTTAAAAGCATAAAGCTTGATGTAATTAAGATACACGTCAAAAGGGGCAAAATATAAAAACAGCCGAACATAGAATCAAAAGAAGAAACTAATCTGACGGGTGGTCTTTATGGTCAGGAAGTCTAGGGGATTCCGCTCAGGGACGCGCAAGAAGCTCAGGCAGCGCCCGGACACGCGGCCGGCGATAACAAAGTTCCTACAGGAGTTCAAGGAAGGCGAACGGGTGGTGCTGATGCCAGAACCGTCGAGCCACAGGGGGATGCCGCCATTGCGTTACAAGGGCGCGGCCGGCATAATAACCGGCAGGCGCGGCAGCGGATACTTTGTCGAGATAAACGACGGCAAGATGAAGAAGACCTTCATCGCGCGTCCGGAGCACCTCAAACGGGCCTGAAACCGTTTGAAGCCCGACCGCACAAAAGAACCTTTTTAAAAAGATAGCTTCAATAGATAATTAGGGCAATAACTGGTAAGGAAAATTCGCAGCCGGATGTGAAGAACATGAACCTAATCAAAGAGGAACTGATAACGAACACCGAGGCGAAAGCGCTGCTCGAGAAGGCGGTAAAGCCGGACGACATGAAGTTCGAGCAGAAGAACGCATACGAGAACCTGAAGAGGTTCGCGAAGCTCGCTGCCGACAAGGCCAGGGCGCTGGCCGAAGAACTCAACAAAAACAAGAAGCTGCGCGAGAGGCAGATAATATCGATAGTCAACATGCTTCCGGAGGACGAGGACGACCTGCGGGCGGTGCTTGGCAAGGACTATTCGAACTTCACTCCGGACGAGATCAGCCTAATTCTTGATGCCGTCCGGAAGGCGCGGACAGACAAGAGCTGAGCCCCACAGGTGACTCCCATGGTTGCGAAGGACGACTACGCGATAGTATTGGATTTCTTGTCCGGCGGCAGGCCGGGCGACCGAAAAGCAGAACCTATAGCGCAAGCGGTAGGCGAGAAGTTCCTGACCCTGCTCGAGCTCGCGATAAAGGAAGGCGTTAGCATCAAGCCCGGAGACCGCGTGTACATAGGCGCCGACAAGCGCGACCAGGTGCAGTACATACGCTCGCGCATAGATTACAGGGACCTCACGAACTTCGCGAGGGCCGAGATAGAGGACGTTCTAGGGAACCTCATAAGCGCGGACGAGAAGCGCTTCGTGGAGTTCTTCAGCAAGGCGGCCCCGGTCACGACGCGGCTGCACAGCCTCGAGCTGCTGCCTGGCATAGGCAAGAAACACATGTGGGAGATAATAAGGGTGCGGCGCGAGAAGCCCTTCGAGAGCTTCGAGGACCTGCGCAACCGCGTGACGATGCTGCCGGATCCCAAGAAGATCGTGATAAAGAGGATAATCGAGGAGCTCGAAGGCAAGGACGGGCACAGGCTCTTCATATCGGGCGGCGCGCAGTAGCGTGATCGAATGGAAGACATGCTCGACTACATCCGGAAATACCCGGAGATGGTCCTCGACGCCATCGAGGCCACGAAGCGCGCGCACATTCCTGTTCTGAAGTTCGACAGGGTCGTCGTGTGCGGCATGGGAGGGTCGGCCGTCGGCGGGGACTTCATAGTCGACACGCTCCGCGCGTACGGCATCCGGTTGCATGCGGAGGTTTCCCGCCGCTATGAATTGCCCACGCATGTTGGCAAAGGCACGCTTATCATAATTTCCAGCTATTCCGGAGAGACCGAGGAAACGCTCAGCCAGTTCGCTGAGGCGAGGCGAAGGGGGCTGCAGGTGATTTGCATGTCTTCAGGAGGACGGCTGAAGAAGTGGGCCGAGAACTTCGGCATACCTTTCGTGGAACTTCCTGGCGGGTTCAAACCGCGCGCCACGCTTCCGTATTCGCTGTTCACGGTGATCGAGTATTTGCGCGAAGCCGGCAAGCTGGACCTGACGGCCGACATAGACGAGGCCGTGCAGGTGCTGACAGACCTTCGCAACGACCGCGGGAAGGACAACGAGATGATGTCGCTTGCCGGGCTCATGTCAAACAACAGGATATGCGTTTATGGTTCCGAGGCGCACGAGGCTGCAACGCGAAGGATGAAGAACCAGATCAACGAAAACGGCAAGCTCCCGGCCAGTTGGGACGTGTTCCCGGAGATGAACCACAACGAGATAGTGGGTTTCGAGGACAATGACCTGAACAAGGAGAACTATGTAATCATCCTGCGCGACCCCGGCGAGCACCCTGCGGTGCGCGCGCGCATCGAAGCTACCAAGAACATAATACGCGGCAAGGTCATGGGCGTCGCCGAAATATGGACCGTCGGCAAGTCCGCTCTCGCAAAGGACATGTCGCTCGCTTTCATGGGCGACCTGCTGAGCTGCTATCTGGCCATGCACGGCAAGAAGAACGTGGACAAAACCGCTAACATAGACTCGCTTAAAGCGGCTCTCAGGGAAGAGCTGAACCTGCAGGAAAAAATCGAGAAGGAACTCATCTAGCATCGCGACCTACAACGCCTTGGTGACTTCGGTCACCTGCACTTCGCCAACGCCGTCGATTTTCTTGAGCGCATCCTCGATGCGGTCGATTTCGCCGGCCTCGTCCTGCACTATCTTCACGACAATCAGCGCGACCAGCCCGAACGCTATAGGCTCGCGCTTGAGCTGGTCTGGTTTGACGTCCTCCTTGATTTTCGCCTCGAGCATGTCGAGGTTGACGTCTATGCCAGCGGGCATCACTTTGAAGGTCGCTATTACGCCTGACATACCATCACGCCAGAAAACAAACAGGCTACGGCCCCTCGAACCCGCACCTGACGCACTTGTACATGACGCTGTTGTCGCGGCACGTCTTACAGCGCACTATCTCCTGCTCGCCGCACTTCGGGCACTTGAACGAAGTGAAGTTGGCCGCGGCCGTTATGTGCGTGTTGCAGCTCGTGCAGTTCATGCGCTTGCGCCTCTTGTGCCTACATCTACTTCAGATAGATTATTTAAATAAGGTTAAGAAGTTTTATAAGTATCGGTTCGGAAGTTAAATACAGCCGAACGCCCTCGTAGTTCAACCTGGATAGAATGCCAGCTTGCGGAGCTGTTGATCTGGGTTCAAATCCCGGCGGGGGCACTCTTGGGCCTCCATAGTTTAGCTTGGATAGAATGATGGCTTCCGGAGCCGTGGACCAGGGTTCAAATCCCTGTGGAGGCACTCAGTTCTTCAGCTTCACCTTCATGAAGTCGTACGCGACCTTCGTGTCCGGGAATATCCTGCGCGCCGCAGTTTCCATTTCGCGTATGTCCTCCTTCGTCGAGTAGCGCCGGCTCATGTGCGTGAGTATCAGCTGCTTGACGCCAGCATCGGCCGCCACCTTGGCCGCCTGCTTCACGTCGGCGTGCGCCTTGCCCTCGTCCTCCTCCAGAAAAGTACCGTCGTGTATGAGCAGATCCGCACCCTTTGCGAGCTTGACGACGTTCGCGCACGGCTTCGTGTCGCCCGAATACACGACCTTCAGCCCAGGCTTCACGTCCGCGACGTCCGCCAGCTTTATTCTTTTTCCTTTGACCGTCGCAACGCCGTCCGCCTTCAGCTTCTTCATCCAAGCCCCGCGCCTGAGCCCGGCGGTCTTTATCTTCTCCAAATCGATCGTGTACCTATCCTTCTCCTTGAAAAGATAGCCGACGCTCGGCACTGTGTGGTAGACTGGAATCGACCAGACCTCGTACTCGGCCGTCTCGTCGACCTTCGTTGCCTCCTCTCCGCTGAACGGGACGTTTATCGCTTCGACGGGGAAGCGCAATCCGAAATAGCCGAGGTCGAGTATGTTAGAGACGAAGCGTTCGGCCTCCGGCCCGAAAATTTGCAGCGGTTCCTTGCGCTTCTCAAGGTTCATGGTCTGTATGAGCGGAATGAGCCCGGAGAAGTGGTCGGCGTGCCAGTGCGATATGAATATCTTCTGCAGCTTCATGAAGCTTATGCCCGAGCGCATAAGATGCTTCTGCGTCCCTTCCCCGCAGTCGAAAAGCAAAAAATGCCGCTCGTCCGAAGAGTACTCCAGTACAATCGCCGGATGGTTGCGATCGAGGCTCGGTATGCCCGAGACCGTGCCCAAAAACGTGATGTCTATCATCCGAATCACTTGCCTAACTCAGGTTCTCCTTATCGAAATAATCTCGCAGGAAAACTCCAAACCCTTTGTCATTCTTCGCCAGTTTCGCTATTTTTTCGACATCCGCGGTGACCTGGAACCCGCGCGATATCTGCCTCGCGACGTGGCTCGGTACGCCTTTCGCCTCTAGCACCTTCAGCGAATCGCCGAGGCTGTCCCCGAGCTTCTCCTGCGCGGTCCTGAATCTGCGCTTCGTCTCCACGACCCAGAAACCGGCCTCCACGAACGGCCCGTTTATCGCGGAACGCTTGTATGTCTTCGCGAAGTTGCGAGCGCCCGTTTCGTCAAATACGCTCGGCCCGATTCGCTTGCGCACAGCCGGCAGTCTGCAGTTCTCCATCTCGATTATCACTGCGGCCAGCCTGTAGCCGTTCGTGTACACGTCTCGGCGCAGCACGTCGAAATCGTTCTCCCCAAGTATGGACTCCAGCCTTTGGCCCAGCCTCCGCATCTGCGGCCATAGTATGTCCGGCACTACGGCCGGCGGCTTGAAGCTCACGACAATCACGCTCGTCTCCCTTTCCTGCACGACCGTCTTCAGCTCATTGGCCGACAGTGGCTTCTTCGGCTTCGGGAAGAACGCCTCCAGCGTGGGTTTCTCGAGGAAGCGCCTCGCGACCGAGCGCAGCTTGCAGAAGCTCGCAGGCGAGACGGCCGCGGCCGTGTTTCTGGTCCTGTCCGTCGGGTCGACGATTATCAGCGGCTGGTTCTTGAAAGCTTTCGCGAACTCGCGGTACTCCTCTTTTCTGTAGAAGTTCTCGATGTCGATTATCTCGCCCGCACGCCAACCCGCGACTGCTTTGAGTATTCCCGCGAATTTACCATAACGGATTGTAAGCAGTTCGCAGACGTAGCCCGAGAAGCCTTCTGTCTTCGCGTCCGCTCCGTATACGCTGGCAGCAGTGCAGAACTGCTTCAGCAGCCGCACGTCGTTCGACATTTCCGCGGGTAGCTTCTTCTCGATGTAGCGCACGTGGAAGGGCGTGCGGTCGACCGACGACTTCAGTTGCTCCGTGGACTCGAGCTCGTAGCACGGCACAACGTCGATGTTCAGCCCGCGCACGCACCCGCCGGTGTACGGATGCTCGGCGTATTCGGTCGTAGCGCGGCCGCCGAGCTTTCGTATGACGTCCTTGCCTATCTGCAGCCCGAACTTTTCCAGCTTATCGCGCGTCAGGGACGGCTTGAAAAGTATGAAGAGGTCGAACTCCATCTTTCCAGGAAGCCACGTGTCGCGCGTCAGGCTGCCGGCGATGATCGCGTACGCGTCGTGCTTCAGCGCCTCCTTGTTCGCCAGCTCGAGCGCGCGGGCCGCGAGCTTCTCCAGGCGCTCCCGTTCGGCCGTTTTCGGCACGACCTTCTTCACGGCTTTCTTCAATATCAGCTCCATCGAAGCCTTGGGCATAATTAGTTTTTCGCGGCGGCTGTATAAAGGTTTGCCAGGACTGGTCCGGTCAGGCGGTCGCGTCCTTGAGCGCACGTCCACATCCGCAGCCGCGTTCAGCGGGGATTTTCTGAATTACGTCCGTCAGAATCATCCTGACCTTTCCGGCGCTCTTGCGCATGTTGGACAATATCTCGTCCATAGAGACCGGCTTCTCGGCCCAGACGTCATAGTCAGTTATGGTGTTTATCGACGCGTAGCAAAGCTCGGCCTCACGAGCTAGCTGGCATTCCGGCACGAGCGTCATACCTATCACGTCGCCGAAGTTGCGGTACATCCTGCTTTCGGCGCGCGTCGAGAATCTCGGCCCCTCAATGCAGACGTACGTGCCGCTCTCCTTGATGTCGATGCCCAGCGAACTGCCGGAACGCGCGAGCGCCATTCGCAGCTCCTTGCAGAACGGGTCGGCAGCGGAAACGTGGTAGACCGTGCCGCGGTTGAAGAACGTGTATTGCCTGGTCTTCGTGAAGTCGACGAACTGGTCGGCTATGACCACGTCGCCCGGCATGTATATTTCCTTGAGCGAGCCTACGGCGCCGGTCGCCAGTATGCGTTTCACGCCCAACTTCTTCAGCGCCCATATGTTCGCGCGGCTGTTCACCATGTGCGGCGGTATCGAATGCCCTGGCCCGTGTCGGTTGACGAAGGCTATGCGCCTGCCTGACATCTCGCCGACTATGATTTTGTCCGAGGGGTTGCCGAAAGGCGTGGATATCCGGATTTCCCGCACGGACTTTATGATTTGAGGATCGTAGACGCCGGTGCCGCCTATTATGCCGATCTCCGCGTCGGCCGTGGCCGCGAGGTCGACTATGGAGCTGACGAATTTCATAATATTCTATCCGCAGTTACGCTTTTCACCTTAACGCGTCCCTTATCGCGGCGCGCGCAACTGCTCCGTCGCGAAGAATCTCGCACTTGCCTTCCTCTGAGACATCCACGACCGTGGATTCCACGCCTATCTGGCTAGGCCCGCCGTCCAGCACGAAATCAACACGGTCGCCCAACCGCTCGCGCGCTTCGCCTGCAGTCGTTATCGATGGCTGCCCTGATATGTTCGCAGACGTGGCCGTGATCGGGCCCGCCAGTTCTATGAGCCTGAGCGCGACGTCGTTCCTCGGTATGCGTATGCCGACCTTGTCCGAGCCGGCCGTGAGCTCCTTCGGCAGCTTGGCCTTCATCTTCAACACGATGGTCAGCGGCCCCGGAAGGAACGCTTTTGCAAGCTTGCGGCCGGCAGTGTTCACGTATGCGACCTCGTCCGCCTGCCTCAGGTCCTTCACGGCAACGGACAGCGGGTTTTCGAGCGGCCGCCTCTTCGCTGCGAAGACCTTGAGCACGGCGACGCGGCTGAACGCGTTCGCGCCGAGCCCGTACACCGTCTCGGTCGGATACGCGACGAGCCCGCCGGCCTTTATCATCGCCGCGGCCTCCTTGATTGCCTTCCGCAGCGCAGCCGGGCCGCCGTATGCCATAACTTTCCTTTGGAAACCGGAATATAAATAAAGATTTCGCTACTGGACAATAGTAAACTTTATATAGTAACTACTACTCAATAGTGAATAACGAAACAGGGCGAATGGGGCGAGACGGATGAACGGGAAGATGGGCAACGCGGAGATGTTCGAGGAGCAGCTGTTCGAGGCTAGGAGCATGCTCTTCTCGGCGAGCAACGTGAAGCAGATACGGTTCCTACAGAACAAGATCAAGTACCTCGAGCAGCAGGTGAAGGCCTCGAAGCGTCGCTGATTCTTTATTCGTAATATTCGTAAAAACATAGCCCCGGGCGGATTCGAACCGCCGTCTTCAGCTCCAGAGGCTGACATCCTTGGCCACTAGACTACGGGGCTGTGCTGTTCTGCGGCGAACGTCCGATGAAATCAAATGATTTGCGAAAATATATAAGCGTTCTTGTGCGTATTAAACTGTAGATTCGACGAAGGTGCTGGAAGTGCACGGTGGACGTCAAACAGCCGAGTGATTCGCATCCGCTCAGCCACGCGTCTCTGCTTCTCGGGGCACGCCGGCACGCAAAGTTAATTCAATCCGTTTCACAAATTAGAATTACCGATGGGAGGAATCTAGCATGAGGATACTGCAGTTGCATTCGGACTACATGGAGTACGAGCCGGTGAAGAAGGAGGCGCCGAACGCCGAGGACGTTCCGAAGGAGAGAACGAGGCTCGAGGACATACTTGTTTTGCTGACATGCGTGGAGAAGGGCGACGACGCGGCGGTCGGCATGCAGGCCGTCGACGAGGCTGCAAAGTTCATGAAGGACATGAAGGTGAAGCGCATGCTGCTGTATCCGTACGCGCACCTGAGCAGCGACCTCGCAGACCCGGCAACGGCGCTGGCAGTGATGAAGGACATGGAGAAGCACGCGAAATCGCTGAAGCTCGACGTGGTGCGCGCGCCCTTCGGGTGGACGAAGAAGTTCACGATAGCGGTGAAGGGGCACCCGCTCGCGGAGCAGTCGCGCAGCGTAACGAAGGGAGGAAAGGAGGCAAAACCTGCTGCGAAGAAAGCGATTGAAAGGGAGATTGCGAAACTGGACGAGAAGACGCTCGATGAGAAGAAGGCCGTGATGTTCAGGCAGGCGAAGATAGATGCCACAGAGCTTCCGCCGAACGACCACCGCGTGATAGGCCAGCAGATGGATTTGTACAGCTTCCACGACGCGGCGCCGGGAATGCCGTTCTTCCACAATGCGGGCATGATCGTAATCAACGAACTGCTAAAGTACTGGAAGGACCTTCACAGGGAGGCCGGCTACATAGAAGCCAAGACGCCGATAATGATGAACAAGAAGCTGTGGGAGATAAGCGGGCACTGGGACAAGTACCGCGAGAACATGTATTTCACGAAGATAGACGACGAGGACTTCGCGGTCAAGCCCATGAACTGCCCCGGAAACATACTGATATTCCGCTCGAAGGTGCGTTCGTATAGGGACCTTCCGGTGAGGATGTTCGAACTCGGACTCGTGCACAGGCACGAACTGTCCGGCGTCCTGTCCGGCCTGTTCCGCGTGCGGTGCTTCACGCAGGACGACGCGCACATCTTCATGCGCGAGGACCAAATAACGGACGAGATAGTCGGAGTGATAAAACTCGTTACGGGATTTTACAAGACCTTCGGGTTCGACTACCATATAGAGCTGTCGACCAGGCCCAAGGACTCCATAGGCACGGACGATCAATGGGCAGCCGCGGAGAAGGGGCTGAGGGAAGCGCTTGATTCGGAAAAGATAAAGTACAAGCTCAACCCGGGCGACGGCGCTTTCTACGGGCCGAAGATAGACTTCCACGTGAAGGACGCGATGGGGCGCACTTGGCAGTGCGGGACCATACAGCTGGACATGACAATGCCCGAGAAGTTCGACCTAAGCTACGTCGGTGCCGACAATCGCCCGCACCGTGTGGTCATGATACACCGCACGATAATGGGCTCGATCGAGAGGTTCATGGGCATACTCGTCGAACACTTCGGGGGCAAGTTCCCCGTCTGGCTCGCGCCGGTTCAGGCAAGCGTCGTGCCGATAAGCGAGAAGAACAACAAGTATGCGCAGAAGGTTGCGGACGAGCTTGACAAACAGGGGCTGCGCGTGGAAGCGGACCTGTCTTCCAACACCATGGACTACAAGGTGCGCGGGGCGCAGCTGCAAAAGGTCCCGTATACACTCGTGGTCGGCGAGAAGGAGGAGAAGGCAAAGACCGTGGCGGTGCGCGGCCGCGATGGCAAGGTCGAGTACGGGGTGAAGCTGCCGGACTTTGTGAAAAGGATTCGTGAAAATATCGAAAAAAAGTCGCTCGCGTAGGAAACTTCTACTTCATCGACTTTCCGTGCGTCCAGAGGTGGTCGAATATGGGGTTCAGCAGGTTGCTCGCGGCGTAGTTGCTCTTGCTCCATATCGCGATGTCCTGGGTGTCGTGCACTGACTTGGGGTCCGTCAGCGGCATGAGCATCTCTTTGCCGTCGACGATGAAGAACTTGCCGTCTATCGAAAGGTCTTTCCTGCTTATCGCCCGCACCTCCCCTACGCTGTTCAACGGCTTTGCGCTTTCGGGGAGCTTTGAAGTGTTGGCAGCGATCTTGATCGAAACGCCCCGTTCCTTGGCCTGCCTCAGCGTGTCGAAATGCGAAGAGAACAACTCGTCAAGCCCGGTGTCGTTCGTGACTATGTTTATGCTCTTGCTCGCGTCCCTGAGCATGGATCCTATCTGCTGCGAGACCGAGTACCTGCCCTTCAGGGCCCCGGTCATCTCCTCAGGTGTGGTTATCTTCATGCCCTTCTGGAACAGCTCGTCCATCTCGCGCATCACAGGCGATCCGTTGAGGTCGTCTATGCGTTCCTGTATCGCGCGCACGTCCTCCTCGAGCTTGGCCTTCGCGCGCTCCAGCGCTTCGAACGGCCTTACGGTCACGTAACGTATCGGCTTGCCCGTCTGCACAATGACGAATCCCTTGTCCGCAAGGCTTTGTAGTATGTCGTACGACCTGGAGCGCGGGACGTTCCCTATCTCGGAAAGTTCGCCGGCGGTCGAAGTGCCGCGCGCGAGCAGTGCGACCCACAGCCTGCGCTCGTAGAGGTTGAGCCCGATACCCTTAAGCGCGTCCATGACCCTCGCAGACACGATCATTAACATCATCCGAGAGACGGAAACGGAAATCCGCGCAACCGTTTGCGCGAACGTCCTTGTTTTAACTAATTAGTGATTTAATATATAAGTTTTTATAGCTTACAAGTAGTCCATCGCGGCCGCTCGAATGCCGAATTCACGCCTTTTTTTTCTGCGACCGGTACAGTTTGCGCATGCGTTCGATTGTATCGGCCTCATCTGGTCCCTTGTCCGCGCTCCTGTCGCGCAGAAGACGCGGAAAGCGCAGCGCGAAACCCGAATCGTACGTAGGCGAGCGCTGTATCTCCTGGTAGCCTATCTCGAGGACGATGCTCGGCTTGAATTTCACGCTCCGTCCGCGCTCTTCGAATATGGTCGCCTTCAACCGTTTCGTCATTTCCTTGAACTGCTCGTCCGTGAGCCCGGTGCCCATCATGCCGCACTGGAGGAATTCGCCCGTGCCTGGGTCTCGGCAGCCGAGTATGAAGCTGCTCAGCCAGTTCGCGCGCTTGCCGGTGCCCCAGTCAGCACCGACGATGACCAGGTCGAGAGGCTCCATGGTCGGCTTGACCTTGAGCCAATAGCCGACGCGCCTTCCGGGGATGTACTTCGAGTCGAGGTTCTTCACCATCACGCCCTCTTCGCCTATCTCGAGCGCGTGTCTGTAGAACTTTTCCGCCTCTTTCAGGTCCTTCGTCACCACGTGCTCGGTGAACTGGAACTTGCCAGGCAGCACCCTGATTATCTTCTGCATTAATTCCCTCCTTTCGGACAGCTTCTCCTCCAGCAGCGACCTGCCGTCCGCGTACATCACGTCGAAGACGTTTACCTGGACCGGCAACTCGTCGGCCATGCGCTCTATGCCGTACTTCCTCTGTATCCTCTGCGACAGCTGCTGGAACGGAAGCGGTTTCCCGGTGCGTCTGTCCATGCCCACGGCCTCGCAGTCTAGCACGCACGTGCCCGCCTTGACGTGTTCCTTGACCATCCTGACTATGTCCGGGAACTGCCTCGTCACTTCCTCGAGGCGCCTCGTGAAGAGCCTGACAGCGCCGCCGTCCTTGTGTATCTGCACGCGGGCGCCGTCGTACTTGACCTCGACTATCGGCCGGTCGAACGCTTCCATCGCGGTCTTCAGGTCCGGCGCCTTCTCAGCGAGCAGCACCTGCAGCGAGGTGCCGATATTTATATCGACGCGCTTCAACCCGGCGTCGCCCTTTGATTTCGCTATCGATGCTATGCGTCCATAGTCGGGCATCATGTTCCACGCGTGTTCGACGTTCGCGGCATCGACGTCGAAGGCCTCCGCTATCGCGTCGCGGACGATTCCCTCCGCCACCCCGATTCTCAGCGTTCCGAGCGCGGTGCGAACTATATATTTCGCCTCCTTCGGCGACGCGGACGACACGAGTTCCGCTATCAGCCCGAGCTTCCGGTCCTGCGAACCCCCGCCCGACATCCCAGGCAGCTTTCGCAGGCTGTTGAAAACCTTGTCCACGGTGAGCTTCCTGCGCATCAGAGTCGACTGGCTCCTGGACCTGACGAAGTTCTCGGTCGTAATCCCGAGGTCGCCGGTCTTTTTGAATTCCGACGTTACCTGGACGTCCGAGTGCCCGGTCGCCTTCTCTATCGCCCGCCTCATCATCTTCTCCGCGATGCCCAACTCCTCCTCCGAGTACGATGGGAATACCTGCCCGGTCGCAAGCAAAACTATCTTTTCCAAGTCCGCGGTCGGCGATCCCTTGAGCAGCCGTGCCAGTATGTCCCGCTTGCCGAGCTTCGAGGAGGTGGCCTCCAGACTCTCGTACACTTCCACGAGCTTCGAATATTCCATCCGAACACGCGCCCGGACCCTTCCGGACAATTCAAATTTAAATTAGAAAGGTTTATAATCTTCTATAAAAACCGGAAAACGAGAAAGAGGGCAAGAATTTCCTTCGGACCTTTCGCCATCGCGGACCCGATAGGGATTTAGCCACGTCGTTTTTGGCAGGCATGCAGATGACGGTCATAGACAAACACCGGATAATAAGGGAGCGCTGGACGCTCGGCGTGTGCGGGAACTGCGGCCACAACCCGGAGCACGTGCGGATGGTCATGGAGCGCATCGTGTCGGGCGATGCCGGCAAGTCCAGGCGCTCGGAAATGGAAGTGTGGGTGTGCCCAAGGTGCGGCTACTGCAGAAAGCTCTGACATAGCCGCGCGCCGCATAGAAAAGGATTTACATCTGCTTTGCGAATTAGATTTAGGCAGCACCGGCTTGAGGGGTGGCATATGAACGTCTTCGACTGCATATTCAACCGCCGCAGCACGCGCAGCTTCACGAAAGCGAGCGTGGACGACAAACTGATAGGCGTGATGCTTTACGCGGCCACGAATGCGCCGTCAGCGGGCAACACCCAGGAATGGATTTTCATAGTCGTCAAAGACGAGGACGTCAAAGAGAAGCTGGCCGACGCCGCGCTCAAGCAGGATTTCGTTGCGGAGGCGCCTGTGGTGATAGTCGTGTGCATGGACAAGGAGAAGGTTTCCATGCACTATGGGAAGCGCGGCGAAGCCCTGTACGGGGTGCAGGACACAGCCGCGGCCACCATGAACATGATGCTCGCCGCGGAGGGGCTGGGGCTGAAGACGTGCTGGGTCGGCGCGTTCGACGAGGACCGCGTCGGCCACATACTCGAGCTCCCAAACGAGGTGAGGCCGATGGCCATAGTACCAGTGGGTTACTCGGACGAGACACCCATAAAACCGAGGCGCATACAGATCGAGAACCTTACGCACGTGGACGCCTACGGAAAGAAGTACGATATCGCCTACGCCGTGCAGACCTCGGGCGGCAAGGAGCTTAGGTTCAAGCCAATAGGCAACTACATAGAGGACGTCCTGAACAAGAGGATGAAGCAGTCGAAGCAGGCGAAACAGAAGGAGGACGCGCCGAAGAAGACGACGTTCGCGGATTTCTTGAAGAGACTCGGCTCCCGGGCCGGGCTTTAAACTTAATATACCGGAAACCAAATGTTATATAGAAAACGCGCGACGGCGCGGGCGTGTTGTCATGCGCGATACTAAGGCCTTCAGGAATATGACTCTGCTTGCGGCCGCCGCGATAGCCGCGGTCATGTGCCTTTCTGCGGTTGCGCAGTCCTCCGCCGCCGCGGATGACGTCTCGGTGTACGTATCGCCTCCGGAGATATCCATAAACAACACCGAAATAGGATTCGTGGACCTGATTATTTCGAACAACCGGAATTTTGCGGACACGCTCTCGCTCTCGGTGTGGCCGTCCACGACGTGGGCCGGCATAACCCCGAACCTCGACAGCTACAACGTGAAGGTCGACGCGAATTCCAACGTGACGGTCAAACTTTACTTCTCGGTGGCCGCGGACGCGGATATGACCATAACCAACTTCCTCGTGACAGCCAAGTCCGTGCTGTTCGAGAATGTCAGCTCGTCGAAGAGCGTGAACGTGCGGACGCTGAGGAAGACGTCCGTGTACATATCGGACGTGTTCGTGGACAGGTACGTCTTGAACCCCACAGAGTGCATGAACATAAGGACGGACGTGACGAACCTAGGCCTGACCACGGAATCGTACAAGCTGTCTACTATTATAACGAAGGAGGCCGGTACTGTGCACAGGTTTGACGACGACCTGCTCATAGTGGAAGGCAAGTCAATCGGCTCTGCAGCGCATTCTTACTGCGTGGGCAAGCATATGCAGTGGGGCAAGTACACTCTGTCCACGACGCTGAAGACCACGCTCAACAGACTCGTAGACACGCGGTCCGTGAACTTCGAAATCACGGAAAAGTCCGACCTGATATATGAAAAATCCGTGGCGTACACCCCGTTCGCGCAGATAAAGACGATAACCGTCAAGAACGATGGCAACCGCGTCGAGAGGGACTTTTACGTGACCGAGACGGTGTCCGACTTCGTGTCCAAGCTCTTCTACCCGGTCACCACCCCGACGAGCACCGAGACTGCAGACGGCAAGATGGTGTACAGCTGGAAGATAGGACAGCTGAACCCGGGTGACGAGACGTCGGTGACGTATGAGATACGCTTCGTTAGCATATGGTTCAGCGGCCTGGTCATAGCGCTCGTGGTGTTCCTCGCGTTCACGTACGTCTACACTCCGCGCATAGGCAAGGGCTACACCATGATGGGTCCGCTGAAGCGCGGGAAGGAGATACACGTGCTGCTGGAACTGAAGAACGCGACGCTGTACGAGATAAGGAACATAGTTGTCAGGGACTCGATACCGCCGCTGGCGTCGCTCGTCGATAAGTTCGACACCATGCGGCCCGAAACCAAAAAGTCGGAGGCAGGGACAGACCTCTTGTGGAGAATCAAGTCGCTAAAGCCGTTCGAAGAGCGCGTGCTCACGTACAGGATAAAGACAAACGTGGACGTCATAGGCAGCATAAGGCTGCCCAGGACCGTCATGGAGTACATCAACCAGAAGAAGCAGGTCAGGATAGTTTCCTCGAAGGCAGTGGAGCTGAAGTAAGCGCTTGCGCAACGTTTTTATATTAAGAGTGGAATTATCTTTTAGCCCGACTTAGCTCAACGGTAGAGCAACCGGCTGTACGTTCGTGGTTTTTCCACAACGGGTCTAAGGCGAGCGCAGCTGCGCTTGTTGCCAGCAATTGCTCGGCAAGCCACCGGTAGCCGGCCGCTGACGCGGCCGCGCCGGCACAGGTTCCCGGTTCAAATCCGGGAGTCGGGACATTTTTAATTATCTCAGCGGAAGCTTTGTTACCACAATCCTTATTTCAGCCAAAGGATGTTTTCTATGCCATGAGGATTAACAACATAAAACCACAGCTTGCTGTACTAACTCCAGCCAAATCTAGAATTATAGCAAGGCTGAAAGGCGACGGTTCTATATTTGTCGGTGGCAGAAGAAGGACAAATTATCTGATAAAATACGAGTCTAACGATAAACATGAATTGGACATATTTTCTAGGGACATCATGGAAGTTTATGGTTTATCAACCAAAGAGGAAATTCACAGGTCTGGTAAAAAGCCAAACAAATTTTTGAAGCAAGTTTTCGTTAGGTCGAAACTCGCGTTTTTGGATTTGCAAAAGTATGGGCCGTTTTCGTCAAGGGAATGGACAGTTCCGAATTCTATCAAATCTTCTAATTTGTCTATACGAACCGAATTCCTGAGAACTTTCTTCGAAGACGAGGGAAGCGTAATAAACTCTTACGGTCACAAAGAATTGAGGCTATACTCGATTAATTTACGCGGATTAAAAGAGCTGATAAACATGCTGGAAAGCTTTGGGATAGAGTCTAAACTGAGAGGAGGTTTCGGAGAAGGAAGAAACGTGTATGCGCTCGTAATAAGCGACGTAAAAAGTATCATGAAATTCAAAAATGAAATAGGTTTCAGCTCTGCTAGAAAAAGGCTAAAAATGGAGAAATTGACGTCAAAATCGTCTTTTTCCTAAAAACCGGCGTATTCGGCCGAATCGCCGAAAGACGCCGCGGAACCAAAAAACGATAGATTTAAAAGACTTAATATGTTAAAATAATAAATTATAATTTGGTTGGCGGTCAAAGCAAGCAGGAAACATCTGTTCCCATTCCGAACACAGCAATTAAGATGCTTTGCGATATGGCGTGTACTGAGCATCTGCTCGGGAAACCCAGGACGCTGCCAACCTCATTTATGGATATGCGCTTACGCGCTCGAAAGGCAACGCCCGGGTGACAGATTGACGCAAACAAACACAAACTGCTTCTTTGATTTGGCGGGTCTGGAGGATTTTTCCAGGCTCGAGATGTGTTCGAGGGTCAGGTGTTCGGAAAGGCTGATAGAGGCACTGCTGAATACGCAGACCGGCGGATGAACGGGGTGGTGTTCAAAAAGCGGATTGACGTATGCCTATCTGGCGACTTCGTCTCCGGCCAGGTGCGCGGCGCAAGTCACGCCTCGATGGTGTAGTGGCCTAGCATACAAGCCTGTCACGCTTGTGACGCGGGTTCAAATCCCGCTCGAGGCGCAGTTGTTGGCGGAGAAAGTAGAAAACAGGCGCGTGGGGAACGCGCGGGCGATCATGTGAAGGAAGTGGACATATCCAAGCACAAGCTGATGCCTAAGCACACCATCCTCGGCGATGCCGAGAAGCAGGAGCTTTTGAAAAGGTACAACATAACGTTGAACCATCTGCCGAGGATGCTTATCATAGACCCCATGTCGAAGGTACTGGACGCGAAGGCAGGCGATGTCGTGAAGATAGTCAGGGACAGCCCCACTGCGGGCAAGGCGGTGTACTACAGGGTCGTGGTGCGGGGCGCTTTCAAGTAGATAAACTTTCGCGCCGAAGACTGTTGAATCCGAAAAAACGAGAACAAGCCCGAACATCCAAGCGGGCGGCGAGATTGACGCAGATGAGCATCATGGCCGGCAATGTAAGCACTAACGTGACGCCCAACCGCAATTGGGAGATGTCGGCGTCCGACAACAACGAGCTTTTCCTCAGAATGCTGACATCATTCGTCAAGGAGCGCGGGCTCGTCAGATTCCAGGTAGATTCTTATGACGACTTTATAACGCGCCGCATCCCCAAGATCCTCCGCGAGATAAAGGAAATCAAGCCCGAAGTCCCCGAGATAGGCGAGTTCAAGATAAAACTCGGGGACTTCCGCATAGGCAAGGAGAACTGGGGACCGTGGATAAAGGAGGCGGACGGGTCGGAGCGGAGGGTAATGCCCACTGAAGCCCGCATCCGCAACCTGACATACTCGTCGCCGATGTTCGTCGAGATGTCGCCTGTCATGAACGGCGTGGAGGGCGAGACGCTGTGGGTGAACTTCGGTGACCTGCCGATAATGCTCAAGTCCAAGATATGCCCGCTTGCGGGCATGAGCGAGAATGATCTCGTGGCCGCCGGCGAGGACCCGGACGACCCAGGCGGCTACTTCATCGTGAACGGCACGGAAAGGATACTCGTGCTCGTCGAGGAGATCGCGCAGAACAAGGTCATAATAAGCTCGGTGAGCACGGGGAGCGTTTCGCAGATAGCGCGCATACACTCCGAGAAGGACGGCTACGTGCAGCGCCACATAATAGAGCGCAAGAACAACGGCAGCATAACCATCAGCTTTGCGAACGTGAACAAGCTGCCCATCGCCGTGCTGCTCAAGGCGCTCGGCCTGGAGAAAGACAAGGACATAGTCAACGTCATATCGAGCGACCCGGAGGTGCAGGAGGAGTTCTACGCGAACCTGTACGAGGCCGACGTTTCGACCGCGAACGACGGCTTGGACAAGATAGGCCTGCACATAAAGATACCCCAGAAGGAATACCGCATGGAGCGCGCCACGAAGCTGGTGGACAGGTACCTGCTCCCGCACCTCGGCCAGGACTCGTCGAACAGGATGGAAAAATCTATATTCCTCGCCAAGGCCATAGGCAAGCTTCTCAAGCTGCATCTCGGCAGGATAGCGGAGGACGACCTTGACCATTATTCGAACAAGCGCTTGCGACTGTCGGGCGACCTGATGGAGATACTGCTCCGCTCGATACTGCTCGGCAAATGGGGGCTGATAACCAGGATAACGTACAACTACCAGAAGCTCACCAAGCGGGGCCGGGTGCCGCCGCTGCAGGCAATCGTGGAGTCGAACGTGCTGACTAACCAGCTCGTGTCCGCGCTCGCGATAGGCAGCTGGGTCGGCGGACGCACGGGCGTAAGCCAGCGGCTGGAGCGCGGCAGCTACATAAAGACGATGTCCCACATGCGGAACGTGCTTTCGCCGCTCACGTCCACGCAGGAGCACTTCCAGGCGCGCGAGCTGCATCCGACGCACTGGGGCAAGCTCTGCACGAGCGAGACGCCCGAGGGCGCGACGATCGGGCTGAGGAAGTATCTGGCGATAATGGCCGAGGTCACCAAGGGCGCGAACGAGAAGGAAGGCAAGGCGTTGCAGGCGATGTTGAAGAAGGGCATCGTGCCGGCGGAGAAGCTGATAAAATAATAAAGTAATTTTGTGAAGGTTGATGGGATGGCGAGGAGCGCGGGCAGGAAAGAGGCCACGGGTACAGAGGCGCCGGCCGGAAACACAGTGGACGTGTTCCTGGACGGAAACTACGTGGGTGTGACCAGCGACCCGGCCGGGTTCGTGAACGAGATAAGGCAGGCCAGGCGCAGCGGCCAGCTCTCGGACCAGGTGAACATATGCCATTACACACAGTTCAACGAGATACGCATCTTCTCAGACTCCGGCCGTGTGCGGAGGCCGGCCATAGTGGTGGAGAACGGCCGCTCGAAGCTTACGGACGACATCGCTAACAAGGTGAAGGCCGGGGAGCTGGGATGGTCGGACTTGTTCAGGATGGGAGTCGTGGAGTACCTGGACACGGACGAGGAGGAGAGCGCATACATAGCGCTCAAACCGGAGAACCTGACCCCGGAGCACACGCACGTTGAGCTGGACCCGTCGATAATACTCGGGCTGTCCGCGTCGTTCATCCCGTTCACGGAGTACAACCGAGGCGACCGCGTGAACTACGGGGCGAAGATGGTGGGGCAGAGCATAGGCGTGTTCGCGACGAACTACCTGAACCGCGTTGACACCAAGGCGAACGTGATGGTCTACCCGCAGAGGCCGGTGGTGCGGACGCATGGTCACAGGATAATAAGCTACGACAAACATCCGAACGGCTCGAACGTGGTGGTCGCAGTCTGCTGCTTCGACGGCTACAACATGGAGGACGCCATAGTGATAAACGCCAGCTCGATACAGAGCGGGCTGTTCTGGTCGATGATGACGCGCACGTACGAGGCCGAGCAGAAGAGGTACATGGGCGGTCAGGAGGACATAATAGGCATACCCGAGCCCGGGGTCCGCGGCTACGCGGGCGAGGACATGTACAAGCACCTGCCGGAGGACGGCATAATCGACCCGGAGGTCATAGTCGGCTCGGATTCGATTCTTATAGGCCGCATATCGCCACTGCGCTTCCTCGGAACCATGGACCAGTTCATAACCGGCGTGGAGAACATACGCGAGACCTCGGTCAAGCTGAGGCACGAGGACAACGGGGTCGTGGACCGGGTGTTCGTAAGCGAGACGACCGACGGCACGAAGCTGATCAAGGTGATTATACGCGACATGAAGATACCCGAGATAGGCGACAAGTTCGCGAGCCGCCACGGCCAGAAGGGGGTAGTGGGACTGATCGTGCCGCGGGAGGACATGCCGTTCACCGAAGACGGGGTAGTGCCGGACATAATCTTCAACCCGCACGGGATACCGTCGAGGATGACGATGGGGCAGCTGCTGGAGCTCATCGGCGGCAAGCTCGGCGCGGTCGCAGGCCGCATAATAAGCGCCCCGCCATTCAACGCCATAAAGGAGGCCACGATGAGGTCGGAGCTCGAGTCGTGCGGGTACAGGAACGACGGGAAGGAGACGATGTACGACGGACGCACGGGGCGGAGGTTCGACGCGCAGATATTCATGGGCAGCTGCTTCTACCAGAGGCTCGACCACCTCGTTTCGAACAAGATACACGCAAGGTCGCGCGGACCCGTGGCCCTGCTGACGAAGCAGCCGACCGAAGGAAGGAGCAAGGAAGGCGGGCTCAGGCTGGGCGAGATGGAGAAGGACTGCCTCATCGCGCACGGCGCGGCGCTGACCCTGAAGGAAAGGTTCGATTCCGACAAGACGACCGTGCCCATCTGCCTCGAGTGCGGGAACGCGGCCATCTACGACAAGATCAAGAACCGCCGATACTGCCCGATATGCACTGCATCGAAGATCGTGGTCATAGAGATGAGCTACGCGTTCAAGCTCATGCTCGACGAGCTGAAGAGCATGATGATTTATCCGAAGATTGTCGTCAAGCCTGGGGAGTCGCTCGTGAGCATGATAGAGTTCGGCGTCCTGAATCCGGACATCATAAAGAAGATGTCCGTGGCGCGCATAACGAAGACGGAGCTGTACGACCAGGAAGGATATCCGATAGAGGGCGGCCTGATGGACCCGAGGCTGGGAGTGGTCGACCCAGGCGTGCGATGCCGTGTCTGCGGCGGGAGCGTAGGCGAATGCCAGGGCCACTTCGGCATACTGGACATGACTCGGCCGATAGTGCACGTCCACTACGCCAAGTTCCTGTTCAGCCTGCTGAAGCTGTTCTGCGGCAAGTGCAGCCGGATACTCATGAACGAGGCCGAGATACAGACGGTGAAGGACAAGAAGTACAAGATCAAGGACGTGGCGAAGCTCATACACAAGAAATGCCCGTACTGCGGCTCGGAACAGTCGAAGCTCAAGTTCATCAAGCCGTACACGTTCGTCGAGGACAAGGGCACGCTCAACGCGTCGGACTTGCGCGAAAGGCTCGTGAACATCCCGGACGACGACCTGAAGACCATCGGGGTGACGATAAGGCCGGAAAGCCTCGTGATAACGCTCCTGCCGATATCGCCCGTCACGGTGCGGCCGTCGATCACGCTCGAGACCGGCGAACGGTCGGAGGACGACCTCACCCACAAGCTCGTGGACATCGTGCGCATCAACGAGCGGCTGCGCGAGAACATAGACCTTGGTGCGCCCGACTTCATCATCGAGGATCTGTGGGAGCTGCTCCAGTATCACGTCTCGACTTATTTTGACAACGAGATATCCGGCGTGCCCCCGGCAAGGCACCGATCGGGCCGGATACTCAAGACGCTCTCGCAGAGGCTGAAGACGAAGGAGGGCCGCTTCCGCGGGAACCTCGCCGGGAAGCGCGTCAACTTCTCCGCGCGCACGGTGATCAGCCCGGACCCGATGATAAACATAGACGAGGTCGGGGTGCCGGAGTCAATCGCTCGCGAGCTGACGGTGCCCGTGCGCGTGAACGACGGCAACAAGGAGGAGCTGAAGAAGATAGTGATGGCCGGATCGGAGCAGATTGCCGGCGCGAACTATGTCATACGCTCGGACGGCCACAGGAAGAAGGTCACTAACTTCAACAAGGAGGACATCACGAACGAGCTGGACGTCGGCTACGTAGTGGAGCGCCACATACGCGACGGCGACATCGTGCTTTTCAACCGGCAGCCGAGCCTGCATAGGATGAGCATAATGGCGCACAGGGTCAGGGTCATGCCGTTCAGGACGTTCCGGCTCAACGTCGCGGTCTGCCCGCCGTACAACGCGGACTTCGACGGCGACGAGATGAACCTCCACGTGCCCCAGGCCGAGGAGGCGCAGGCCGAATCGAGGTTGCTGATGGCCGTGGAGAAGAACATACGCAGCCCGCGCTTCTCTGGGCCCATCATCGGCGCGCACCGAGACTACATTTCCGGGCTGTACGCGCTGACGCACGGCGAGCGCGAGTTCAGCCGCGAAGAGTTCGTGCAGCTGATACGCGCGGTAGATTCCGACATGGAGATACCGGCGAAGCGCACGATGACCGGTAAGGAAATATTCAGCCTGTTCCTGCCGAAGGGCCTGAACATCGAACACAAGGCCAAGTCGTGCATGGGATGCGAGACGTGCACCAAGGCGAACTGCAAGCACGACGCGTACGTGGTCATAGAGAACGGGAAGCTAGTCAAGGGCACTATAGACGGCGCAGCCGTCGGCGCGTTCTCCGGAAAGGTAATAGACAAGATAGAGAAGGAATACGGCTCGACCGTTGTGAAGAAGTTCATCTACGACGTCACCAGGCTCGCGGTGCACACGATAATGACGTCCGCGTTCTCGATAAGCATATCCGACCAGGACCTGCCTGACGTCGCGAAGGCCGAGATACAGCACATCATAGGCCAGGTGAGGAAGGACGTCGACGGGTTCATAGGCGAGTACGAGCGCGGGGAGATAAAGATATTGCCAGGCCGCACGGCCAAGGACAGCCTCGAGGCCCACATAAAGAAGAGGCTGAACAATGCCATAGACGAAGTGGAGGACATAATCGCCAAGCACGCGAAGGACAGCTTCACGCTTATGATGGCCAAGTCGGGCTCGCGCGGCAGCCTTGTCAACCTCGTCCAGACCGCGGCGATGGTCGGCCAGGAGATGGTCATGGGCGAGAGGATTCAGCGCGGGTACTTCGAGCGCACCTTCCCGCACTTCAAGCGCGGGGACATCAGCCTCGAGTCGCGCGGCTTCGTCGGCCGCGGGTTCAAGGACGGGCTCACGCCCTTCGAGTTCTTCTTCGACGCGATAAACAGCCGCGAGTCGCTGATGGACAAGTCCCTGAAGACCAGGCACTCGGGATACATGGAGCGCAGGCTAGTGGGCGCGCTGCAGGACCTGAAGGTCGAGTACGACTGCACAGTGCGCGACAGCGCGAAGCACATCGTGCAGTTCGTGCCTGGCGAGGACAACCTCGACCCGTCGAAGGTGATGCGAGGCGGCTTGAACCTCAAGTCTATAGCGGACGGCATAAAGTGATTTCGGAGTTGCATGAGATGGCTGATGAAAAGGAGAAGGAAGTGGACGCGACCGAAGCGGCTCTCGAGGAGGCGTTCCCGCAGTCCATGCTCGACGAGATAGAGAGCCTGTCGAAGGAGCGCAGGTTCACGAAGGAACAGAAAGAGAAGTTCGTGGAACGCGCGAATGTCGAGTACCTCAAGAGCAAGTTCGAGCCTGGCGAAGTCATAGGAATAATCGCGGCGCAGAGCATATCCGAGCCCGCGACGCAGATGACGATGCGGACCTACCACTTCGCAGGTTCCGCGGGCGTGAAGGTCACGTACGGCCTGCCGAGGCTGATAGAGATTTTCGACGCGAAGCGCGTGCCAGAGACGCCGGTGATGACGCTTTTCCTCAAGCACGAGTACAACAACATGGACGACGCGAAGAAGGTCGCGGAGGGCATAATAGAGAAGAGCGTCACGGACGTGTCGAAGCGCATCGCCATCAACCTGGCGGACAACACGATAGAGATAGAGCTGGAGGACGCCCGCAAGGCCGGGAAGATCGAGACGGTCGTGAAGGAGGCGCTCGGGACCGCGAAGGAGATAGACAAGGTCAAGGCGTCGTCGAAGGGCGTTGCGATAGCCGCGAAGCCGGACGTGTCGATGAAGGACCTGCAGAAGATACGCGAGCGCGTGATGGCCGTGCACGTGAACGGGCTGAAGGGCGTGAGCAATGCCGTCATCCGGAGGGAGGGCGATGACTGGATGATAAGCACGATAGGCTCCAACCTGGCCGAGGTCCTGAACATAAAGGAAGTGGACGACACGCGGACCTACACGAATGACCTGCACGAGACGAAGCAGGTGCTGGGCATAGAGGCGGCGCGCAGCCTGATAATAAGCGAGTCCTTCAGTACGCTGCAGCAGCAGGGCCTCGACGTCGACCGCCGGCACCTGATGCTAGTAGGGGACATAATGACGATGTCGGGCGACATCCGCTCGATAGGGAGGTACGGCGTCGCCGGCGCCAAGAGCTCGATACTCGCGCGCGCGGCCTTCGAGGAGACGATAAAACACCTCGTGCGCGCCTCGATACGCGGCGAGGTCGACAACTTCGAGGGAATATTCGAGAACGTTATGATAGGGCAGCTTATACCGTCCGGCACGGGCATGTTCGAGCTTATCGCGAAGTTCGAGGACGTCAAGCCGGAGGAGACGTAAGGCGAATATCATTCGAGCAGGCGCGGCAGCCGCAACAACGTTCAAAAAGCTTAACATTGAAATAAAATCATCAGAACATCATCACAGTGATTCGATGGCAACGAAGGAAGAGTTGAAGGACGCCGTGCAGGGCGCGGTCAAGGCCGGCACGGCCGTTCTGGGCTACAAGGAGTCCCTGAAACTAATAAGGAACGGGTCGCCGAAGATGGCGGTCGTGGCGAACAACGCGCCCGGCGCGAGGATGCTCGAGCTCGAGCACGACGCGAAGGTCTCGGGCGTGCGCCTTGAGGTGTTCGACGGCGACAGCAAGGAGCTCGGGCTCATATGCGGGAAGCCCTTCCCGGTTCTAGTTCTTGCCATACAAAAATGACGCTTTGACGCGGCCTGGTTGAAATCGTTATGAAACTGAACTTCGACACCGAGACCATACGCCTCATGACGCTCTTCGAGAACATTCTCCACGTGCACGTCAAGGACTGCGTGGTGGACGCGGAAAGCAACTCCATATGCCTCGTGATAGAGGATGGCATGATCGGGCTGGCGATCGGCAAGAACGGGGCCAGCGTCAAGCACGCCGAGAAGATCGTCGGCAGGCAGATAAAGCTCTTCGAGTTCTCAAGCAACCTCGTCGAGTTCGTGAAGAAGATGATACCGCAGACGAACTCCGTAAAGGTGCGCAGCGAGGACGACGGCCGCGTCGTGGTCGAGGTGCACGTCGAGAAGAAGAACAGGCCGATGGTCATCGGCCGCGATGGAAGGAATTTAAAGCTGTACAAAGAATTGCTTAAGAGAAATCACAGGGCGGACGACCTTATTATAAGGTAGGCCGCATAAAAATAAAAAAGTCGGTGTCGTGATCACATGGCAAGGGGGGAATACTCCGCGAGGAAGCTGCACAAGACGCGGCAGAAGTTCAGGTGGAAGAGCACGAAGTACAAGAGCCGCAAGCTCCGGCTCTGGAGGAAGGACCCGTTCGAGGGCGCGCCGCAGGTGCGGGGCATAGTGCTGGACAAGCGCGTGATGGAGCAGAAGAAGCCTGCCTCAGGGCTGGTCAAGTGCGTGCGCGTGCAGCTGATAAAGAACAACATCCAGGTGACGGCCCACGTGCCGGGGAACCACGCGATAGAGAAGATCAGCGAGCACGACGAGGTCATCGTCGAAAAGATCGGCGGCGGGCAGGGAGGGCCGAAGGGGTCGATGGTCGGGGTGAAGTACAAGGTATCCAAGGTGAACGGCGTTTCGCTCGCGGAGATAGTCGCGGGCAGGAAGCAAAAGCCGACAAGGTAAAGTTAGCGTGATTTTATGCAAATGAAACTTTTCGACAAGTGGCCGACCGACGAGGTCAAGGTCGCGGACAAAGGCCTCGAGCAGTACATATGCCTGAAGCCGGCTATCGTGCCGAGGAGCAGCGGCAGGTTATCGAGCTTGCAGCACGGCAAGTCCAAGATAAACATAATCGAGCGGCTGATAACGAGGATGATGGTGCCCGGCCATCGCAGCCGCAAGCACGTGATATCCTCGGACGTGACCACGGGCAAGTACACAAAGCAGTACAACACCATAAAGAAGGCGTTCGAGACAATCGAGTCCAGGACGAAGAAGAACCCGGTGGAGGTGCTCGTGCGCGCGATCGAGAACGCGGCGCTGCGTGAGGAGATCGCGGCCTATCAGGTCGGCGGCATCGTAGTGCGCCGCGCGGTAGTGACGAGCCCCCAGCGGAGGCTGGACCTCGCGCTGCGGACGATAACGCAGGCCGCCTACAGGAAGAGCTTCGGTAAGGGGGTGAAGATAGCGGACGCGCTGGCGAACGAGCTGCTTGCCGCTGCGGAGAACGACGCGTCCAGGTCCGAAGCCGTGAAGGAGCGCGAGCGCATAGAGCGCGAGGCCGAGGGCGCGAGGTAGGCCCATGCCTGTCCTGATGTGATTTTTATGGCAAACGTCGACACGATGGAGCGGGTCAAAGAGGTCATGACAGACCCGTCGCGCATACGCAACGTCGCGACAAGCTCGCACGTACACCACGGGAAGACAACGCTCACCGACAACCTGATGGGCGGGGCGGGCATGCTCTCGGACAAGGTCGTCGGCGACGTCGAGACCGGGATGTTCACGTGGTTCGACGAGCAGGAGCGGCAGCGCCAGCTGACCATCTACGGCGCGAACGTGAGCATGGTGCACGAATACGAGGGCCGCGACTACCTGATTAACCTGATGGACACACCAGGGCACGTGGACTTCGGCGGCGACGTCACGCGCGCGATGCGGGCGGTGGACGGCACCATAGTGCTCGTGTGCGCGGTCGAGGGGCTGATGCCGCAGACCGAGACGGTCTTCAGGCAGGCGCTGCGGGAGCGCGTCAAGCCTGTGCTATTCATAAACAAGGTAGACCGCCTGATTCGCGAGCTGAAGCTCAGCCCTGAGATGATGCAAGAGCGCTTCATGGAATGGATAGAAGAGGTCAACAGGCTCATACGCAAGTACGCCGACGATGATTACAAGACCAAGTGGATGGTAAACGTTAACGACGGTACGGTCGCGTTCGGCTCCGCCACCAGGAAATGGGCCATATCCATACCCTACATGCAGAAGACGGGCATAACTTTCAAGCAGATTATAGACATGGTGAACGAAGACAAGGACGACGAGCTCGCGAAGCTCGCGCCGATGCACAAGGTAGTACTGGACATGATTATCAAGCACCTGCCGGACCCGAAGGAGGCGCAGGCGTACAGGGTGCCGAAGATATGGAAGGGCGACCTGGACAGCGATCTCGGGAAGGCGATGCTCGGCTGCGACCCCGACGGCAAGCTCGCGATGATAATAACGAAGATGGTGCCCGACACGCACGTCGGCTTCGTCGCAGCAGGCCGCATATTCTCCGGTCGCATAGCCAGGGGCAAGGACGTGCACCTGATGGGTCTGAAGAAGGACGAGAAGCTGCAGCAGGTGGCCGTATACAAAGGACTGCAGCGCATACCAGCTGACGAGATAGTCGCGGGCAACATCGCGGCCATAGTGGGCATATCCGACGCGTTCACTGGCGAGACGGTGTGCGACGCCGGCACGGAGATCGAGCCGTTTGAGGAAATCAAGCATTTGTTCGAGCCGGTCGTCACGAAGTCGGTCGAGCCGAAGAACGCGATGGACCTGCCTAAGCTGGTCAGCACGCTGAAGCAGCTGAGCCGCGAGGACAACACCCTGAAGATCAAGATAAACCAGGAGACCGGCGAGTACCTGATATCCGGTCTGGGCGAGCTGCACATCGAGTCGAAGGTCGAGCGCAAGCTGAAGGACATGGGGCTCGATGTGGAGATGTCCAAGCCTATAGTGGTGTACAGGGAGGCGATATTCAAGCAGTCGCCCGAGGTCGAAGGGCGGTCGCCGAACAAGCACAACAAGTTCGTGATTGTGGCGGAGCCCGTGGACGAGGCCGTGATGAAGGCGATGAACGAGGGCGCCATACCGTCCGAGTTCGAGCAGAAGAAGAAAAAGACGGACGTGACGGAGAACCTCGTGAAGCTCGGGATGAAGAGCGACGAGGCGAGGGACCTGGTATTCATACACAACAAGTGCATGCTCTTCGACGATACGAAGGGAGTGCAGTACTTGAACGAGGTGATGGAACTCGTGAAGGAGGCGTTCACGAGCATGATGGACGAGGGGCCGCTCTGCAAGGAGCCGTGCACTGGCGTCAAGATAGTGCTCAACGACGCCGAGCTGCACGAGGACCCGGTGCACAGGGGGCCGGGCCAGATCATACCGGCGTTCCGCGCTACGCTGAAGAAGGCGCTGATGAAGTCGGACGTCACGCTGCTCGAGCCGAAGCAGAGCATACGCATAGACATACCCGAGGAGCTGATAGGCGCCGTGACGCGCGAGGTGGAGAACCGGCGCGGCCAGGTGCTCGACATATCGATAGAGCGCGGCGCGGCCATAATCACGGCGAAGATGCCCATAGCGGACATGTTCGGGTTCGACGCCACGCTCAAGTCGGTCACGAGCGGACGCGGCTTCTACAGCATGATAGAGATAGTCTTCGAGAAGCTGCCGGCCGACCTCCGCGACAAGGCCATCGATGTCGTGCGCAAGCGCAAGGGCCTGGCCGAACTAGTGACGACGGAGGAGGACGAGGCGTAGGACGGCGGCCGACCCAAACATATTTAAATGTCTTCAATAATTAGTATAGGTATAAAACCCGGACGAAACGGCAATCGGCGAAATTAACATTGATTCGGAGGTAAAGATATAACATGCCAGCAAAACCGCACATCAACATGATGACAGCAGGGCACGTGGACGCGGGCAAGTCCACGCTACTCGGTAGACTGTTGTACGACTCGGGCGTAATACGCGAAGAAGAGATGAGGAAGCTCAAGGAGCTAGCGACCGAGATGAAGAAGGAGACGTTCGAGTTCGCCTACGCGCTTGACACGACCGCCGAAGAGCGAAAGCGCGGCCTCACGATAGACCTCATGCACAGGCCGCTGGAGACGAAGAAGTGGTACTTCACTGTCATAGACGCGCCCGGGCACAGGGACTTTGTGAAGAACATGATAACGGGCGCTTCGCAGGCCGACTTGGCAGTGCTCGTCGTTTCAACTAAGACGGGCGAGGGCGTGCAGGAGCAGACCAAGGAGCACGCGTGGCTGTTGCGTGTGCTGGGCGTGCCGCAGATAATAGTCGTGCTGAACAAGATGGACACTTGCAACTTCGACGAGAAGAGGTTCAACGAGGTCAAGGACGAGGTGACCAAGCTTCTGAAGGGCATCGGTTATAAGATAGAGGAGATACCGTTCGTCCCCACTTCCGGCTACACGGGCGACAACGTTGTGAAAAAGTCGGACAATATCCCTTGGTACAAGGGCGGGACGCTCGTCGAGACCCTGGACCAGCACGCGAAGGAACCGGAAAAGCCGACCGACAAGCCGCTGAGGCTGCCGGTGCAGGACGTGTTCACAATAACGGGCATAGGAACCGTGCCGGTCGGACGCGTCGAGACGGGCATCATAAAGACGAACGACAAGATAGTGTTCATGCCTTCGGGCGCAATCGGCGAGGTCAAGTCGATCGAGGTGCACCACCAGCAGATACCGCAGGCAATCCCGGGCGACAACGTCGGGTTCAACGTGCGCGGCATAGGGAAGAACGACGCGCACCGCGGGGACGTGGTAGGGCACCTGGACAACCCGCCGAGCGTGGCGAAGGAGTTCACGGCCCAGATAGTGGTGCTGCAGCACCCGACGGTCATAACGGCAGGCTACACGCCTGTGTTCCACTGCCACACCGCATCGGTCGCGTGCACGATAACCGAGATAATCGCGAAGATAGACCCGAAGACGGGCGCGGTCGCGCAGGAGAAGCCGGACTTCATCAAGACGGGCGACGCGGCGCGCGTGAAGGTCGTGCCGACCAAGCCGTTCGTCATAGAGAAGCAGTCCGAGTTCCCGGCGCTGGCCAAGTTCGCGGTCCGCGACATGGGCACCACGGTCGCGGCGGGCGTGTGCCTGGACCTCGTGAAGGCGGAGAAGGCTTAAGGTCTTCATCCTTTTTCATTTTTGCGACGGGTTCTTTCTTTCCCGCCGTTAAAAATTCCTTCGTGTTGAAAAAGCCTGTATTTTCATTTATAATATCCTACCGTAAAACGTTACAAAATACCCGCCTTCACAACTTGCGACATATCTCCCAAAAGGAAACCACATCACATTATAATCACAAATCAATCCGCCTGTTTCCCTATCTATAGTGCCATCAATTTCACCTTTTTCTTGAAACACTTGGTCATGGAGAGTTTTGTCATTTAACCAAGGCGCCCAGGCCAATAGAAACAGAATCAATAGAAATGCGGCGATGATAATTTTAGTGTTTCTTTTCATAGTTTGATATTATGGATACAATTTATTAATCTTTTTTTGGCCCGCGTTGAAAAAGTAAGTGAAATTCAGGACTACAGGACTATTCCAACAAAGTTCGCTAGACAAAAGCATTTAAATACAGACAATTCAATAAAGACTAGTCGAGAACAGGGACGCATCGGCGGTGGAAATCATGCAGACGGCGCGCATCAAACTCTCGGGCAAGAACCCGCAGCAGCTGGACGGCATTTGCAACGAGATTAAGGACATAGCGAAGCGTTTCGGCGTAGACTACCACGGCCCGATACCGCTGCCGACGAAGACTTTGAAGATTGTGACGATGAAGACGCCCTGTGGCGATGGAACGGGTCACGGAAACGCCAGTTGGGACCGTTGGGAGATGCGCATACACAAGCGCGTGGTGGACATACAGGCGGACGACAAGGCGCTCCGCCAAATCATGCGCGTGAACGTCCCGCAGGGCATACACATGAGCATACAACTCAAGGACTGAATTCGTTTTCTTCGCGCATCCGGCATTAACGGGCGTTTAGCAATCATTATATCCCCGGAAAGCGAATTCTATTCATGGCACACGGAGAGAAACGCCAAAGAAGGAAGAAGACGAAGAAGCGCAGGCAGCGCAAGATGAAGCGCGCGCGCAAGAAGTGAGAGTGCATTCTCATTACCCTATTCGTTTGGAGGTTCTTTCATTTCACGTTTTCCATGCTTGGCAAACCTGCATGACATTTAAACCTCGGTTTCTACTCTAACCTCATGGAGGAACAAGTTTACAGAATCAGGCCGCATCACATCTCCCTCCTGCTGAGGCTTGTAAAAGTGGAAGAGGGCCGCAGGGAGGACTACGTCAGGAAAGAGCTGAACGACTTTTCCGACCCGGTCGAAGAGGACAACGCGCTTTTGGATTTGAAAGATTTTGGGAGGCCATTGAGATACAATGGGCAGTTTGTGAAAAAGTTCGTAGAACTCTATAAGACGTTGATTGAAACCCCGGACGCAAACATACAGGTCGTCGATGGATGCGACTATGTCTGCGCACTTGACTGCGGCAGAAGGATACAACGCTGCGAAAGAGAATCGCGGGAATCGATAGAGAAGCTCGAAGGGTTCGGCGTGCGCATAGGTGACGTCGTCCCGCTTTCGGTGTTGCTAGAAAAATAAAGGTGGGCTCAATGGGATTCGAACCCATTTGTGGCTCGCATACGCATTCCTGCGCACGCGCGTGACCACTGGTTTTTACGCCCGATGCGCTTTCGTCCCACGCTCAGCGGCCTTATAAGACCAGCGCTCTAACCAAACTGAGCTATGAGCCCGTATCTTATTTGGAAGTCCGGGTTTTAAAAGCCTTTCCCGGCGAGGAACTCGTGCGCCTGCCTCAGCACGTTGCGCGCGTTATCGAACTTGAAAATCTTCAGCGCGTCGTCGTACTCGGCCCACGTGAATCCCAGGTGCTCCTTCGACAGGACCACGGTGTCGCTCTTGGACTCGGCCAGGAAGTAAACTGCGTCCTTCGAGCGCCGCGTGCCGTTCATCACGTACCAGTAATGCATGGCCGCGCGGAAGCCTTCGACGAACCGCAGGTCCTTCTCATCCAGCCCGGTCTCCTCCCGTATCTCGCGCAGCGCGGTCTGCATCTCGGCCTCGCCGGCCTCGCCGCCGCCGCGCGGGAACTCCCAGTAGTCGTCGTTCTGGTGGTAGTGCAGCAGCAGGTACAGCGTCGCGGTCCTGCTTCCGAGCTTCACGCGGCGGAATATCACTGCGCCCACGCTCTTCTCGCGTACGGTCCTCATGAACGGCCTTTTTATGAAATGCCTTTTCACGAAACGCTTTCGCCCGCCTTTATGGCGGTCCGGCCTCATACTTCTGCGGCCGCTGACGTTCTCGGTATACGTGGAAACACACCTTTTATATTTCTATCTGGATGCATAGTTATTAGTTATCCGGTGCCGGCGAGGCGGTGCGCATGCTCGGACGCAACACTCTCACAAGCAATATCATTAATATTCTGTTGTCGAGGGAATTTGAAGTTTTCCTCACCCACGGATGCTTCGACATAGCGGCCAAGCGCGACGAGACGCTCCTGATAAAATCGCTGACGAACGTGGACAGCTTCGACGCAGGCCAGGCGATGAACCTGCGCGCGGTGTCGCACTTCGTTTCCGCCAGCCCGTTCGTCGTTTCGCTGCACACCAACAGGCAGCTGCTGCGCAGCAACGTAGTGTACTCGAGGTTCGACGTGCCGGTGGTCACGCCCGCGACGTTCGAGGACATAATCGAGGACGACGCGTATGTGACGCAGGCCGCGAAGGGCAGGCACACGGTCGAGATAGATGCGGATGCGATGCGCGCCAGGCGCAACGAGATGAGGTTCACGCTCGAGGAGCTCGCCGCGCTCGTCGGCGTCTCGAAGAAGGCCTTGTATGAAATCGAGAACAAGCGCACGAACCCGATGGAGAAGACTGCTGCGAAGCTGGAGAGGATGCTGAAGGTCAGGCTGCGCAGCGCGTACGCGCCGCGGCCGGCTGCTGCGGTCGACGGCACGGTCGGGGCAGCAGGACCGCTGCAGAAGAAGGTCAGCGAAGAGCTGGACAGGCTGGGCATAGAGAACACGGCGGTGCAGCACGCGGCGTTCGAGATAGCTGGCAAGCAAGATTTCACGCTTATCACGCGCGTCGCTGAACCGAAAGGGATGAAAGGGCTGAAGCGCGTCGCAGAGCCGATCAGGCGGCTGTCGGCCATATTCGGCGCGCGCGCCTTCTTCGTCGCGGAACGCTGCGACCACGGGTCCGTAGACGGCGTCCCCGTGATTTCGGAAGAGGAACTGCGCAGAGTGGGAAGCGCGAAGGAACTGAGGAAAATGCTGGGTGAGAACAATGGATGAACTGAAAATGCTTTCAAGAACGCTGGATTTCTACGAAAACGACCACAGTACGATATACACGGCCGAACAGATGCAGGGGCTCGGTTTCGTCAGGATAAACCACATAGACACCGGCCTTAAAGGGCTCGAATCTGGGGAGCCGACGTTCCTGCGAAAAGGCATCGAAGGGTTCATGTACATGTTCGCGGACCATACGGACAAATCCGGGCATCGCGGCGAGGGCTACGTGTTCCTCAAGAAGAGGCATGCGGCCTTCAGCGCGGTCGTGTACACGGAGAACGGCATGGCCAGGGTTCTGTGAGATGTGATCGCGAGTGTGCATGAAGCTCTGCAAGCAGAGGCGCGTGAAAATCAAGGACGGCCGAACCGTGCTGCTGCGCAGGCCGGAGATGAAGGACGTGCGGCAGCTCATGGAATACATAAACGCGATAATCGATGAGGACGCGCCCATCAGCCTGACAAAGAAGCTGACGCCAAAGCAGGAGAAGGCGTTCGTCAAGAACGTTATGGAAGGATTGAGGGCGGGAACAATACACTTCGTCTTGGCGGAGCTAGACGGGCGCATCGTGGGAGCGGCGAACATCAACGCGGGCAGCGGCAGGCATTCGCACGTCGGCGAGTACGGTATATCCGTTGCTAAGGATTTCAGGCGGCTTGGCGTGGCCAGCGCGATGACAAAGTACATACTCGGTGTGAGCAGGCGGGACAAGAAGCTGAAGGTCATAATGCTCCGAGTCTACGAGTTCAACAACATCGCGATGCCGATGTACAGGAAGTTCGGGTTCAGGAAGGTCGCGCGGCTGAAGAGGCGTGTTATGTACAAAGGTAAGCTACTAGACGAGTTCGTCATGGACCTGAAGAGGTAGATTGCACTGGTAGACTTTTACGAGCGCGTCTGGAAGGCGATGCGGCGCATACCGAAAGGCAAGGTAACGACGTACGGCGAGCTTGCGCGTGCGCTGCGTACGAAGGCGTATCGTGCGGTCGGAGGCGCGTGCAGGCACAATCCGTATGCACCGGCGGTTCCATGTCATCGAGTCGTTGCAAACGGCGGAAAGATTGGCGGGTTCGGTGGAAAAACCGCGGGCAAGAACATCAGGCAGAAGATTGCGATGCTGAGGAAGGAGGGCGTGCGCGTGCAGGACGGCCGCGTCTCAGACTTCGACAAGGTCTTTTTTAGGTTCAAATGAAAGATTATTTCAGGCGGAATGCATGGTTGACGAGTTCGAGCAGAAGTTCGGGTTCTTCATAATGAAGCGCATCAACAAGAAGACCAACCAGATGCAGGTCGAGCTGCGCACGAAGAGCGAGGGCATACCGCTCGCGGAGGCCGTCGTAATCCTCGAGGGCTGGGTCAAGCGCGTGAAGGAGGAGCTGCAGAAGCCGTACACGGACAATTTGAAGTTCGGGAAGTAGCAGGACGTCTTCTACGTGGCGCTGTGACCGGACGGGAATCGGGTGAAATACGGGTGACCGTTAATCGGGTGAAATCGTCGCCCGAATATCACCCGATTAATCGGCGCCTGATTCGAGGTTTCTTGAAGGATTCGAGCCGATTGGCTGAATCGGGTAAATATGGGTAAAATCGGGTGAAAACATCGCCCGTAAATTTACGGCCGCGCCAGACGCTCAACGGATTCACGCCTGCCGAAGCGTCTGGCATCGGTCTGGGCTTGGAAGGGAACAAATGGCTGGATTTAATAAGACAAAGTTCAAAAAATAAAATATGAGTATAAAAAGAGACAAATGGGATTACGACAGGGAATTAGGGAAAAGGATGGGAGAAGCCCCAGATGAAATAATTTGGCATATAAATAAAAAATATCAACGAGTTGAAACCGACAGAGAATATAAGCAAAGAATCGGTGAAAGAAACATAGGATTAATGAATGGGGTTCTTTTAGGACTATTATTAGGATTGGCTATTTCTCTAATTTTAGATGCGATACCAAGACTATTTAGCATAACATCTAATCCTGTTGTGGAATTGATTTTAGCTACTGCTTTGATAGTTGTCTTTAGTAAATTCTTCGAGCTTATAACGAAGCAAGAGTTTGAATTTACTTCAGAAAGAGGATTTCAAATTTTGTTGATTATTATCGCAATTATGACAATCGCAGTTTTGTTTGGATATTATTTTGCCATACACATCGGTGTAATTATAATTTAATAGAAGTGGGAGAGAAATCAACCGTTTTACACAAGAACAAGAAAACCGAGAAATCAACCGTTTATTACACAGAACTCCCTTCCAAAACCTTTAAATTCTTATATACCCACATACACATAGTCTTAAAACGACGGAGAATTTCGATTCTAGAAAATGGAGGTAGATGTTGATGGTGAACATGCAGATTGGACAGATAGGCGGACAGCCGGTGCTGATACTGCCGGAAGGCACGCTCAGGCAACAGGGCAGGGGCGCGCAGGGGCAGAACATAGCAGCCGCGAAGGCCGTGGCGGATGTCGTGCGCAGCACGCTCGGTCCGAAGGGCATGGACAAGATGCTCGTCGACAGCATAGGGGACATTGTTATAACCAACGACGGCGTTACGATCCTCGAGGAGATGGAGATAGAGCACCCGGCCGCGAAGATGATGGTCGAGGTTGCGAAGACGCAGGCAGAGGAGGTCGGGGACGGCACTACGACGAGCGTGGTGATAGCCGGCGAGCTCCTGAAGAAGGCAGGCGAGCTGCTCGAGCAGAACATACACTCCACAGTCATAACGCGCGGCTTCAGGCTCGCGCGCGACGAGGCGCTGAAGATACTCGACGAGATATCGATTCCTGTGAGTTTGAACGATGCGGACATCCTGAAGAAGATAGCGCTCACGTCGATGAGCGGCAAGAGCATGGAGAAGGCGTCTCCGGCGCTGGCCGACATCGTCGTCGAAGCAGTAAAGACCGTTGCCGTGGAAACGAACGGCCACGTGGAAGTGGACACGGACGACATCAAGCGCGAGAAGAAGCACGGCGGCTCCGCGGAGGAGACCGAGCTGGTGCGTGGCATCGTGCTGGACAAGGACGTGGTGCATCCGGCAATGCCGAAGAAGGTGCACGAGGCGAAGATAGCGCTCGTGGACGCCGCGCTGGAGATAAAAGAAACAGAGACGGACGCGCAGATACGCATAACATCTCCGGACCAGATGCAGGCGTTCGTGGAGCAGGAGCAGCGCATGCTCAAGGCAATGGTGGACAAGGTCATAGCGAGCGGCGCGAACGTGCTGTTCTCGCAGAAAGGCATTGACGACATGGCGCAGCACTACCTCGCGAAGAAGGACATACTGGCCGCGCGGCGCGTGAAGCAGTCCGACATGGAGGCGCTTGCCAAAGCAACGGGCGGACGCATAATTACAAACCTGGACGACCTGACATCGAACGACCTCGGCTACGCGAAGACCGTGGAGGAGCTGAAGGTCGGAGGCGACGAGATGACTTTCGTCCGCGACTGCAAGGACCCGAAGGCCGTGACCATACTGGTGCGCGGGAGCACCGAGCACGTCGTTGACGAGGTGGACCGCAGCATCGAGGACGCGATAGGCGCGGTCTCTTCTGCCGTTGAGGTAGGCAAGATAGTGTACGGCGCCGGCGCGCCCGAGGCCGAGGTGGCGAGGCGCATAAAGAAGTTCGCAGAGAAGTTCTCCGGCCGTGAGCAGCTGGCGATTCAGTCGTTCGGCGAGGCCATGGAGGTAATACCGCGCGCGCTCGCCGAGAACGGCGGGCTGGACCCGATTGACCTGATGGTCGAGCTGCGCGCTGCGCACGAGCAGGGCAACGTCACGCACGGCATAGGCATAGACGAGGGCAAGGTCGTGGACGCTGTGAGTATTGGCGTCGTCGACCCGCTCAAGGTGAAGACGCAGGCCATCAAGTCCGCTTCGGAAGCGGCGGAGATGATACTGCGCATAGACGACATCATATCCGCGAGCAAGCTCAACAGGGGAATGCCGGGCGGGCCCGGCGGCATGCCGTCCGAGATGCCCGAGTACTAGGCGAAGCCGAGTTTTGACGGTTTCTTTGTCATTCCTTTTCCTTGGTTACAGGCAGCGCTTGGCGCGGTTTCCGGCTTTCCAGTCGCATGGAACCTTTATCTGCCTCGTTTTGAAAATTTATTATAGCGGAAAGCGAAGAATTATACAGGCCGTAGCGTCGGCTGCCCGGTGAACGGATGCCGCAAGAAGAGGACGAATTCGAACTTATTCCTGTATCCCCGCTCCGCAGGCTGGAGAAGCGCCTCGAGCGCATGGAGGGCTCGGCCAAGTCGGGCATGGACACCGGCAAGTTCTTCAGCGAGCTCGTGGAGATCGTGCGCATGAACCAGGAGCTCGTGGACGAGCTGGCCAAGGCGAACGACGCGCTGCGCATAGAGATATCCAAGCTGCCCGGGAGGCTGGACGACCTTATAACGAGCGTGAACGAGCTCGTGGCCTTCATAAAGGCTTCGGCGGGCGCCGATGCCATTGCTGGCCCGGGAGGCATGCCGGGCGCGGGCATGGAGCCGCTGCTGAAGAAGATGGACGAGCTCATCGACGCGAACAAGAAGATAGTGGAAAGCAACGAGGCGGTGATGGGCGCGGTCGATCAACTGAGCACCAAGTTCAAGCGGCCGCTGATGCCGCTCAGGCCGCCGCTTCGAAGGATGCAGTAGCCTCGCGCGCGAAGCTTCGCAAGTTCTAAATTAATATAAAACCAATTAGAATTATGCCGGGCACGAGCGCGAAGGCCGTATCCGAGATAATCTCGATGGTGCTCATAGTCATGATAGGAATGTCGCTCGTCGGCACCGCCTACATGTGGGGCATGCCTATGATAACGAAGCGGCAGGACTCCGCGACTTCGGACAGGGCGTACAGCTACTTCAACCGCGACAACTCCAACTCGCTCGCGCGCAAGCTCGAGTCGGTGGCGAAGAACGGCGGCCAGGAGACGTTCGTGGCGGACGTGGACGGGACGTGGAGCGTGCACGAACACTCGCTTTCAGGCGAGGAGAACAACTCGCTCGAGTTCGAGACCTTCAGCAAGGTGTCGAACATAGCAGTGTCCACGGCCACGAACGGCATAGGATGGGTCGCGCTGACCCCGGGCGGCAGCTGCCCTCCGCGGAA
The DNA here is from genome assembly GCA_043818155.1 of Candidatus Aenigmatarchaeota archaeon. GTDB lineage: Archaea > Aenigmatarchaeota > Aenigmatarchaeia > CG10238-14 > SCSR01 > JAPLUY01. The sequence goes on from JBDRGB010000011.1 coordinate 43,516, forward strand.
GGGCCTGGTCGGCTTCGACCCGTCGTACGTGGTCTGCGCCAAGGCCGTGCAGCTCGGCGAAGGGTTCAGGATCGTCTACAGGATATGGTTCAGGGAGCTCTACAATACGGCCGGCACCAAGGGCTACAAGGTCAGCCTGCTGAAGCACGAGTCCGGCCAGCTGTCGGGCACGGGGCGCACGGTCCGCGTGTACAACAGCCGCGTCTACCCGTGCTCGCCTCCGGATCCACAATGCAGCAAAACGTTAATTATCACCGAAGTCAAAGTTCTTCTAGTATGAGCGTTCCCGAATCGCGGCTGCGACGCGGCATCGGCTTCGGCCTCGGCAGGTCCGGCCAGTCCCAGATAATGCAGTTCATACTGTTCTTCCTCGTAGGCATGACGCTGTTCACAGCTGTCGGCAACTTCTTCAGGCTGCAGTCCGAGGCGCTCCAGGTCGAGATATCGAACAGCTCGTTCGAGCTGATAGGGAACTACTTCGCGTCCGCGGCCGTGGCCTCGGTGGACGGATGCAAGCAGTGCGGGAGCGTGGAGAACACGATGCGCATAAGCGACAGCGTGTTCGGCTACTACCTCCAGATATCGCTCGGGCCGGGCGGCCTGGCTGTTGCAACCGCGCCGCCCACCGCATCCTTCAGAACATCCGTGAACAACCTCAACGCCAGCGTCTCCTTCATGGAGGGCTCGGCGCCGTCCATACAACCAATAAATTTAACATACGGCAGAAACCAAAATAGATTAGAGATAAGATGATAGGCAAAAGGATTTTCCGGGACCTGGTGAGGGGGTACCGGATGCTGAACAGCGGCCGCATCGCGGAATCAATGCCAGCAGCCGCGCTCCAGCCACAACCGCAGCCGCAGCCCGGCCAGCAGCCGCAGATGGTGGCGCAGCCAGCGCCCCAGCCGCGGCCACGCGGGACGTCGGTGAGGATGAGCGAGCTGAAGGAAGTGGAGGAGGGCGTGGACATACCCGAGTTCGTCTACTCGAAGGTGCGGCTGGGCGAGATGAAGCCGGAGGAGGCGAAGGTCGCGCCGATAGTGTACCCGCTGATACCGGCGAAGCCGCGCAAGGGCGAGCCGGTGTTCGCGTACGCGAAGATAGCGTGGGACAACAGGGCGCACAAGTACGTGTACACGCTCGTGGAGCCCGAGCTGCCGGAAAAGCTGAAGCAGATACTCGCGCGCATCAAGGACCTGCTCGAGCAGAGGCTGGACGTCGACTTCTCGAAGCTGAAGCGCTTCGAGGCGATAGAATACATATCGAAGCAGACGAACGAGCTGATAGAGTACTTCGACTTCCGCGTAAACGACTACGAGAAGAAGGTGCTGCGCTACTACATAGACCGCGACTTCATGGGCCTCGGCAGGATAGAGCCGCTCATGAAGGACGACAACATAGAGGACATAAGCTGCGACGGCGTCGGCATACCGATATTCATCTTCCACCGCAACCCGAGGCTCGGGTCCACGATCACGAACGTGGAGTACGGGAACGCGGAGGAGCTCGACTCGTTCATCACGCGGCTCGCGCAGCTGTGCGGCAAGAGCCTTAGCGTGGCCGAGCCGCTCGTGGACGGCGGCCTTCCTGACGGGAGCCGCCTGCAGGCAACGCTCGCCACGGACATCGCGCGCCGCGGGAGCAACTTCACCATACGCAAGTTCACGAAGGAGCCGCTCACGCCCATACACCTTCTAATCAACGGCACGCTCGACGTGCGTTCGCTCGCATACCTGTGGTTCACGGTCGACTACGGCTCGAGCATGCTGGTGTGCGGCGGGACCGCGTCCGGCAAGACCACGCTGCTGAACGTGCTATCGCTCTTCATACGCCCGGATAAGAAGATAGTCTCGATAGAGGACACGGCCGAGCTGCAGCTGCCTCATCCGCACTGGATACCGACCGTCGCGCGCACGTCCGTCTCGGCCGTGGGCTCGAAGGAGCGCGGGGAGGTCGACATGTTCGACCTGCTGAAGGAGAGCTTCCGCCAGCGGCCGGACTATATCATCGTCGGCGAGGTCCGTGGACAGGAGGCGTACATACTCTTCCAGCAGATGGCGACCGGGCACCCGTCGCTCGCCACAATACACGCGGAGAATATGCCGAAGCTCATGGACAGGCTGACAACCCCGCCGATATCGCTGCCGCCGGGCCTGATCGGCAGCCTGGACCTGATGGTGTTCATGGCGCGCATGAAGTACAGGGACAAGTTCGTGCGACGCGTGACCGAGGTCGTGGAGATGGTCGAGTACGACACCGAGCACGACGAGCCGGTCGTCAACCGCGTGATGAAGTGGAACTCCGAGAACGACAAGTTCGACACGAGCAAGAGCGTGCTGCTGAAGAAGATAGTATCCCGCACGGGCATGAAGGAGAAGGACATCGTCGACGAGCTCGAACGCAGGATGGTCATACTCAACTGGCTGAAGGAGCACAACGTGCTGAACTACCAGGACGTGAACAAAGTGATCAACATGTACTACAATTATCCGCAGCGCACGATATCCATGATAATGGAGCGCGTGTAGAACGCGTCGTGGGTCGTGCAGGATGCAGCGTACAGATGCGCGCGCGGCGCGGGTTTTGCAGGCCGGGACGGTGCGAGAATGGGGTTTTACAGCAAGATTTCGTTCAGGTACTTCAGCCAGTTCAGCGAGAGCATAGCCGACTACTTCGGCGAGGTGAAGGCGAACCTCAGGCGCGCGAAGATGGGTCTGTCCGTGCAGGAGTACATAAGCATAGCGGTGATGTCGTGCTTCTTGGTGTTCATAGCGCTGTTCCCGGTGCTGTCGTTCCTGTTCGGGTTCGTGTTCAAGACGTTCCTTTTCAGCTTCATGAGCTCCTTCACGGTGTCGCTCGGCCTGGCCGTGTGGTCGTTCCTTTTCATAATGAACTACCCGAGCATAGTCATAGCCGAGAAGACGAGGAAGATAGACAACATACTCGCGTTCGCGCTGCTGTACCTGTCGACCGCAGCCAGCTCGAAGCTCCCGCTGCACAAGGCGTTCGGCATCTTCGCCAAGTTCAGCGAGTACGGCGAGCTGACGAACGAGGTGAAGGCGATAAACAACGACGTCGAGGTCTTCGGTCTGGACATCAACACCGCGCTCGAGCGCGCGATAGACCGCTCTCCGTCCAAGGCGTTCAAGGAGACGCTGTGGGGGCTGCTGTCGACGATGCGCTCGGGCGGGGACGTGGCCGCGTACCTGCGCGAGACCGCGGCGAACAACATGGCCGAGTACAGGCGCAAGCTGTACGAGTTCTCGCACCAGCTGACGATATACATAGAGATATACCTCACGACCATAGTGCTGGGCGCGATATTCTTCACGATACTGACGTCCATCATAAGCGGCATCAGCCAGAGCGCGGACACGTCGAACATCATAATGCTGCAGTTCTTCCTGATATTCGTCTTCATGCCGCTGGTGTCGGCGCTCTTCATAATAATGATCAAGTCGATAACGCCCGGGGAGGAATGAGGGAGGAATGGCATAATGGCGGACATGAAACGACGCAAAGAGGCCGAGACGATGCGCGGGCAGCGGAAGCGCGCCGAGGAGCAGGAACTGACCAGGCGCTCCACGATGAAGACGCTGCTCAGGCTGGTGAGGCTGGAGGACGTGCCCGAGGAGGGCAAGGTGCTCGCGATAACTGTAATCACGTCGATGGTGCTGCTCACGCTCGCGTCATTCGCGCGCAACTTCGGAGTGATGGCGAACGCCATACTGATTTCGACGTTCATAATAGCCGTGCCCCAGTTCCTGATGATGTACGACCGCTACCGGGGGATCAAGGAGATGGAGGAGAAGTTCCCGATGTTCCTGCGCGACGTGATCGAGACGCTGCGCTCGGGCATGCCGCTGCACACCGCCATCATATCGGCTTCCAGCTTCGACTACGGCAAGCTCACGCCCGAGGTGAAGAAGATGGCGGACCAGCTCACGTGGGGCATGGCCATGGACAGGGTGCTGAACCAGTTCGCGGACCGCGTCCGGCCCAGCAAGCGCCTGTTCACCAGCGTGAAGATAATACAGGAGTCGTACCTGTCCGGCGGGGACGTCGCGTCCACGCTCGACGCGGTCTCGGACAACGCCGCGCTGCTCGATGAGGCGCAGAAGGAGCGCGGCGCGCTGCTGAACCAGTACGTCATACTCATGTACGCCATATCGCTGATATTCATCGGCATAGTGGTCGCGATCAACAACCTCATGATACCGATATTCAAGATTTCGGCTGCAACGGCCGGCGGTGCGGTTATGGGCATAGGCAACCCGTGCAGCACGTGCTACGGGGCGATGTGCATGGTATGCAACCTGTACAAGGGCACGGCCTCGCTGCTGTTCTCCGTGGACCCCGATAGCATAGGCGCCTACTACATATCGCTATTCTTCTACATGAGCCTGATACAGTCCGCGTTCTCCGGCCTGGTCGCGGGCCAGATAAGCGAGAACTCGGTAAAGGCCGGCATCAAGCACAGCATGATAATGGTCGCGATAACTTTCGGCGCGTTCTACTTTTTGATATACATGGGAGTGATCGGCGCGTAGGAAGCGCGGGGTCGGTGCGAACTGAACGGCGGGCGATGTGAAGATGGCTGGGTCGAGGTGCGTTTGCAGGGGATTGTTCAACGTCGAGTACCTGACAGTGCTGACGCTCTTCATACTCTTCTCAACGTACTTCACCTTCCGCATGATGGAGCAGAAGCCGGCGTACATACGCGAGGTCAGGACAGAGATATTCCGCTCCGAGAGCTACAGGCTGAGCGAGATGCTCGTTAATGACGCGGGCGCGCCGGCGAACTGGCAGACGCTCGTGGGGACGGCCGACGAGGGCAGCATAAGGCGCATCGGCCTCTCGGACGAGTCGGAGAACGTTACCAACCTCCTATCAGAGGTGAAGATTGCGAATATGAGCCAGATGTGCGCCGCCGACTATGCAGCCGTGAAGCGGCTCGTGGGCGCGCAGCACGACTTTTCGCTCGTGCGCATAGGCTTGGACGGCGTGCCGGAGACGATCTGCAGTCCCGGCGCCGTGGGCGACGTGAAGGCGTCGATAACGAGGCTCGTCGCGTTCGGCGGCGAGGACTACGGGAAGATGGTCGTCCAGATGTGGTGAGATGCGCATGCGATCGAAAGCGAAAGGCGTGGTGAACGTGATAGAGCTGATGATCGTCGTAGTGACGCTGTTCGTGTCGTTCAGCATATTCTTCCCGGGCAACATCTACAGGAACAAGTGGGACGACGCGTACGGCATGCTCAAGGCACGCGACGCAATGCTGGCGCTAGAACGCTCCGGGCACCTGCACGAGTACGCATTCTCCGGCACGCAGATGGACGGCTTCCTAGAAAGCCTGTTCTCCGGCTCGAACGTCATAGTCTGGCACAGCGTGAGCGGCGGCATAAAGGAGGAGACGAGGATAGCGTGCGACTGCCCGGCCGAGACCGTGGCGTGGCTGAACAACTGGGCGGGCAGCACTGTTCTGAACAACCGCGACGTCGCAATCACGTTCTGCCAGGCCAGCATAAACCCATCGGAACCATGCTTCGCGAACTCGGACGCGCTACTCGTCTGGAAGTACAAGCCGCTGCAGCCGTACGAGTCAGCGCTCGCGGACTATGTGTCAATGGGAGGAGGCGTGGTCGAGGTGATGAACTTCACGGAGGAGGCGCAGGTGGACGGCGACTCGGTGCAGACGGGCATGTTCGGCCTCGATTGGATAGACTTGGTGAAGGACGATGCGAGCACGTGCGAGTTCTCGAGGACGCCCCGCAGCGCTTCGGACATAATCTACGAGCCGTACAAGTACTTCCACCACGTGCCGATAACCATCACTATAGCCGCGTACGGCCAGACGATAGCCGGCTGCAGCTACAACCCGACCGGCAACGTCACGCTGGTGCTGAAGAGCAACCCGTACGAGTTCGACACGTGCGGCCCAAGCTCGGTGTTGTTCGACACGCACCTCTTCGCGGAGCGCGATACGATATTGGTCGGAGGCTCCGACATCATGCTGAACTACGTCAACAGCGTGTCCAGCGTGAGCGTTTCGTTCAAGGCGGGCTATGTGTTCGAGGACTTCCTCGGTTACATTGCGCCGCCAGGCACGCCCGACCCGCCGGGAAAGGCCATAGGCATAAATAGGATTGTGCACATCGAGCCGGCGGACGGCAACGCCGACCGCGTGCTGGTCAGGGCCGTGGCCGGACCAACGAAGTACCCGGCGGTGATACTGAACACGTACGGCTCAGGCAGGACCGCGTGGATGCCCGAGCCAGGCAAGAACGGCTACGGCCACGACGAGAAGGCGCTGCTCGCGTCGCTTCTGCTGTGGTCGGCCAACAAGGAAACGTCTTCCGTGAGCTCAGCAATGTCCAGCTTCCGCGCAGGGTACATGGCGTCGTACATCAACGTGAAGAACTACGACATGTTCGAAATATACAAGCTGAACGTCGGGATTGGATATCCGGTGTAGGACCGAGTTATTTTACTTCAGCCTTATGCTCTCGAGGTTGCGCGGTGCGGTAGTCTCGATGCGGAAGAGCTTGTACACGCTCCTCGCTAGGTCCACGGCTCGGCTGGCCTCGCCGTGCGCCACTATGACTCGGCTCGGCTTGGCTCCCAGGCGGTTGATGAAGCTCAGCAGCTGGTTGCGGTCGCTGTGTCCGGACAGGCCTTCGACAGTCTGCACCTCCAAGTTGATGTGCACGGTCGCGGTGCGGCCGTTGTCCGCCCGCACGGGCAGCTCCTTCCAACCGCGCTGTATGCGGCGTCCCATTGTGCCCTCTGCCTGGTACCCTATGAAGAGCAGCATGTTCTTCGGGTCCTCGGCGAGCGCCTTCAGGTGCTCCATCACAGGCCCGCCAACGAGCATGCCCGACGTCGACAGTATCACGGCCGGCTTCTCGGTCCAGCTCTTCTCGCGCTCCGCCTGCGAGGCGATGCGCCTGAAAATCTTGCTGAGGAACGGGTCCTCGTTGTTGAATATCTTGCGCTGTATGGCGTTGGACATGTACTCCGGGTACGCGGTGAATATTCCCGTAGCGTCCCATATCATGCCGTCGATGAACACGGGGTACTGGAAGTCGTTGTTCACGAGTATGGCCATCACGTCCTGCGAGCGCTCCACCGAGAACGTGGGCACTATCACGGTGCCCCCGCGCTCCATCGCGCGGTTTATCACTGCCATCAGCTGCGTCTCGGCTTCCTGCCTGTGCGGCATAATGCACTCCTCCCCGCCGTACGTGGATTCTATGACGAGCGTCTCGAGCCGCTGGAAGTCCGTGAACGCCGGCTCGAACAGAGTGGTGCGCGCGTACTTCATGTCGCACGCCCAGACTATGTTGTGCATGCCCTCGCCTATGTGCAGGTGCACGAGCGCGCTGCCGAGTATGTGCCCTGCGTTCTGCAGGGTCAGCCGCACGTCCGGCGCCACGTCCGAGACCTCGCCGTACTCGAGCGGCACAGAATGCTTCACTGCTTCCTTCACCGCCTTCGCGGTGTACATTGGGTTGACGCCGTTGCGCTGCATGACGTCTATGTAGTCGAGGCACAGCATCGCGAAAAGGTCCACGGTGGGCGTGGTGCAGTAGAGCGGTCCCTTGTAGCCGTATTCGTACAGGTAAGGCACGACCCCGCAGTGGTCAAGATGCGCGTGCGAGACGATCACGGCATCGAGGTCGTTCGGGTCGAACTCGCGCGTCTGGAGTATCGGGTACCGCCCGCCGTTAGTGCCGCCGAGGTTCAGGCCGCAGTCCACCAGCACCTTCGACTTGGGCGTCTCGACGAGCATGCAGGAGCGGCCGACCTCGCGGAACCCGCCCAGCGCGATGACGCGTATCCAGTCGCGGTTCGTGATGCGCTCGCTGAATATGCTCTTGCCTATGTCGTTCAGGAACTTCTTCCTGAACTTCACCTCCTTGTGCAGCACCTTGCGTATGCCCTCGATTATCTCCGATTTGATGGGCGGTATGCGCTCTATGCGCGGGACCCACATGGTCTCGGAGCGTATCTGGCGGAACGTGTCCCCGCCGCGTCCGATGACCAGGCCGGGCTTCTCGGCGACTATGATGACAAGGCTGCGTTCCGGCTCGAAATAGATGTCCTTCACCGCCGCCTCCGGCGGCACGATCTCCATTATCCGTTTCTTGGTCGCTTCCTGGTCGTTCGTGAGGTTGCCCTCTGGCCTGACCTCGATGCGCTTCTTTATCGCGGCCACGACCTCCTTGACCGGGGCCTCGTGCCTCTGGAAGAACTCGCGGCTCTTCGTGTATACGATTATCTCCGAGCCCTCGAGCTCGACGCGGCTAATCGCGTCCCTAGGGAGCGCGTCCTTCACCTTCTGCAATATCTCAAGTTCTGGCATGTGTCATGCACCGTCGCCAAGGCTGGCAAATTGCGGAATCCCAAAACTCGCAACCGGTTTTCAAATCAAACCACGAAACCGAACCAAACCCAAATGCAAAGACAAAAACGAAACGCAAGGCGTCCTACTTGCCCGGCTTAACGCCGAGCGGATAACTCTCGCGGGCGATGCCGTCCTTCGTTATCTTGACCACGTCGATTGCCTTGCCGCCCGAGCCGATGTCGCGCTCGACCGCCGCGCGTATCGCGCGCACGGCCAGGTCCGAGGCTTCGTTCATGGCCAGCCCGTCCTTGAACCCGTCCTCGAGCACGCCGAGCGCGAAAGGCGAGCCCGACCCGGTGGAGAAGAACTTGCTCTCCTCCTCGATCGCGCCGATTGCGTCAAGGCTGAACACGTGCGGCCCCTCCTTGTCGAAGCCCGCTATGATAAGTTGGACCATGTACGGCATGAAAGTCCATCTCCCGCCCTGCAGCAGGTTCGCCAGCAACGATGCGGCGCCCTTGACCGATATCTTGCGCTGGTTCTGTATTGAGAACAGCTTCAGCTCGGCCTTCATGTAGCGCGCCAAGGTCTGCGCGTCGCCACTGGCGCCGGCTATGGTCATGGCTATGTGGTCGTCAAGCTCGCTTATCTTGTCCGTCTCCTTGCTGGCCACCAGGTATCCCATGGTGCTCTTCTTCTCGGCCGCCAGGACGACGCCGTCCCTGCAGACGAGTCCGATCGTCGTAGTCCCGGTCTTCCTTATGTCAGGCTGCTCCATCTTCGCCAAAACCATCGCCTCATTCAGAACCAGACAGAATTTCAGATGATAATTTAATTATATCCCTGCTTTTAAATATGTTTGTTTCGTCCCCGGCTCAGTACTGTCTGGCCACGTACACTTCCTGTACGGCGTTCTTCTTGCAGTAGATGCACTTTTTGCCCGCCATGTCGGGCTGCGCTTCGCCGAACAGAGTTCCGCGTATGGTGCCGCCGTCGGTCTCCGCCCTTATCATGTCCGCGCACTCGGTCCCGCCGCACCATGTGACCTTCACCAACCCGCCCCGTTCGCGCAGTATGCTCTTTAGGCCTTGCATCGTGGCCGCCTTGTAGATACTGCGCTTGAAACGCTTGTCCGCCAGCCTCACAAGCCCGCGTTGCGTGTCTCGCAGGGCCGCCTTTGCATGTATGAACACCTTTGCCATTGGAACCGCTTTTTTCTCGGCCGTGTCGCGGCGCACGAGCACCACCTGCTTCTGCTCGATGTCGCGCGGCCCAATCTCGATGCGCAGCGGCACGCCCTTCAGCTCCCATTGGTTGAACTTCCAGCCCGGCGTATAGCCTTCGCGGTCGTCAAGCTCGACGCGGAACGAGCCGCGCTTCTCGAGGTCGGCCTTGATTTCGGCCGCTTTCTCCAAAACTGCAGCGCGGTTATCGTCGCCGTAGATAGGCACGATGATTATCTGCACGGGCGCGATATCCGGAGGCATCACCAGCCCGCGGTCGTCGCCGTGCACGCTCACGACGGCAGCGAATATTCTGCTTACTGCCGGTCCGTAGCAGGTCTGCCACGCGTATTGTTCCTTCTCGTCCCTGTCCATGAACTTCACGCCGAACGACTTCGCAAAGTCCTGGCTCAGCAGGTGCGTGCTGGGCAGCTGCAGCACGCGTCCGTCCGGCATTATGGTGTCCGCGGCGTACGTGTGTATCGCGCCAGCGAACTTGTCGTGTTCCGGCCGCTGGAAGAAGAGGAAAGGCACGCCGAACTTGTCATGCACCGTAGCGCGCGTGGTGCCCATGTCCTCCCTCACCTGCGCCTCCGCCTCCCCGCGCGTTGCGAACACGTCGTGGCTCTCAATCCAGTAGAACTCCCGGCCGCGTATGAACGGCCGCGTTGCCTTGCCTTCGTATCGCCACACCTGGCAGCGCTGGTACAGCTTCAGCGGAAGGTCGCGCCAGCTTCGCACCCAAAGCGCGTACATGCCGTACATGGCCGTCTCGCTCGTGGGCCGCAGCGCCAGACGCTCCTCTAATTTTTCATTTTGACTTCCGGCTTCCGTTATCCAGAAAACCTCGGCCGCGAACCCCTTGACGTGGTCGGCCTCCTTCCGGAAGTTCGACTCCGGTATTACGGCCGGGAACCATACGGGCTTGTGGCCCTTCGCTTGAAGCTCGGCCTCGAGTGCGTCGTACATAAGCTCCATCGCCATCACGGACCAAGGCCTGAAGACCACGAAACCCTTAACGTTGTAGCGTATGTCCGACAGCTCGGCCTTCTCCACGACCTGCGTGTACCACTCGCTGAAATTGTCGGCCTTCTTGGCTGTCAATCCTTCCTCTTCGGCCACCTGAAAAACCGCCTTACAATTCCGATAATCAAAACTTAATGCGAAGCGCAGATAAATAAATCCTTCGCATCCATCGGAAGCCGGCACCCGCAAAAGCGTTTATCCTTTGGCACTGATTAATAAAAAGCTGGTTTTGATGAAGATAGCCGTGCTCTCGGACTTCCACTTCGGTTACGCCTACAATTCCGAGCTGGAAGCGGACAGCTTCAACAACGCCGCGGAAGCTATGGATCGCGCGATTGCCGGCGGCGCCGACCTGTTGCTGATAGCCGGCGACATCTTCGACTCGCGCTACCCGAAGACGCCGGTGTGGACGCAGGCCATGCGCATACTCGCGAAGCCGCTGCTTGCGGACAGCAATGGAATTAATTTGGTCAGTTGCACGAAGGAGCTGAAGCGCATAACGAAGCACACGCTCTCGCACCTGCCCGTGGTGTCGCTTCACGGCAACCACGAGTTCCGCGGCCGCGACAGCAACACGCTCGAGGCGCTGGAGAACGCTGGGTTGCTGGTGCACCTGCACAAGGACACGATTGTCTTCGAGAAGGGCGGCGTGCGAGTGGCCGTGCACGGGATGTCGTGGGTGCCCGACCGCTATGCGAAGCGCGAGTTGGACGAGTGGAACCCGCGGCCGGTCGAAGGATGCGTGAACGTGCTGCTCCTTCACCAGAGCATCTCGCCGTACATATTTTCGCCGCTGGATGCGCCAAGTCTCACGTCAGAAAACCTGCCTAACGGGTTTGATATCATTTTCGACGGTCACCTGCACAGGCCCGGTGCCGAGAACGTCGACGGAACTCCGCTCCTGTTCACGGGCAGCACGGTGATAACGCAGTTCGAGAAGGGTGAAGCCGGCGCGGACAAGGGCTATTATGAGATTGAGCTAGCGGCGGGCGAGAAACCGAGGATAGCGTTCAAACCGCTCGAGAACGGCCGCAAGTTCTTCTTCGAGGACGTCGCGACCGAGGGCGGTTTGCGCGTGAGCGTGGAGAGCAAACTGAACGGAATTTTGGCGGACGGATTTGCGAAGAAACCGCTTGTGAAACTGAGGGTAAAGGGCAAGGAAAGCGAGTACGTGCCGCAGGACATAAGGGAGATAGAGCGGCTGTATGGAGAACGGGCGATACTGCGCTTCGTCAACGACTTGGAGTCGCCCGAAATGGCGGAGAAGTCGGAGATGCTGCGCAGCATGCGCGAAGAGGGGATGCCCGTGGAAGAGAAAGGCTTGAAACTTTTGCACGAGAACCTCGAAGGGATGAAGTTCGGCTCTTCCTTCGACACGCACACGATTTTCGACCTGCTGGTGGAAGGACGCGTGGACAACGCGTTCGACATACTGACTGGACAGCAATCGACGCTGGATTCAATCGGCAAAAAGTGATCATATGATAACAAAGCTGCGGTTGAAGAACTGGAAGTCGCACGAGGATTCGGAACTGGAGTTCTCCGCAGGCACGAACGGGCTGGTCGGGATAGTGGGCAGCGGCAAGACCAGCATACTGGACGCGATATGCTTCGCTCTTTTCGGCACGTTCCCGAAGCTGCAGCTGAAGAAGCTGAGGATAGAGGACACGATAATGAAAAAGCCCTCGGTGAAGGCCAGCGCGGAGGTGGAGCTGGCGTTCGAGCTCGACGGCAAGAAGTTCGGCGTGAAGCGCACGATAGAGCGCGACAAGGGCACGGGCTATTGCGAGTTCAAGGAGGACGGGCGGATTGTCGAGTCGCCTAGCACGAAGAGCGTTACAGCGGCGGTGGAGCGCGCCCTGAAGGTAAATTACGAACTTTTCAGCAAAGCGATATATTCGGAGCAGAACTCGATAGATTATTTCCTCACGTTGGGCAGGGGCCAGCGGATGGCGAAGATCGACGAGCTGCTGATGATAGACAGGTTCGAGGAGGCGCGCGCGAACGCGGTGAAGCTCGCGAACAGGCTAATCGAGCGCAAGCTGGCGAAGCAGTCGGCGGCCGACAGGGTTAACGTCGCGGAAGCGGATAAGCAGATAGAGGAGCTGGCGAAAGCGATAAGCGATTTCGACATGCAGCGCGCGATGTTCAGGAACGAACTCGCGGAAATCCAGAGAAGCAAGCTGGCGTCCGAGTCCGAGGCTGCTGAGCTGCGCAAGGTGCGCGAGCAGATGGAGAAGGCGAAGCGCGACCACGCTGCCGTGGAGGCGTCGATGCGCACGACCATGGAAAGCGTGGAGCGCATGGAGCGCGCGCTGAAGGAATTCTGCGAAGGCGTGGGCAAGCCGGAAGCCGGACTGAAAGCCGAAGACACAGCTGCGATAACGGCGGCCGTGGAAAACTATGCGAAGCATATTTCGGAGATGAACGACTTCCTGCACATCAAGCAGGCCGAGTGCGATATGGCGCAGCGCGAACTGTCGAAATCCAAGGCCAGCATCGACTTCCTGCGCGACGAGAAGATAGCCCGGCTGGAGAATGAGTTCGAGGAGAAGCTAGCGGCGAAGTCTGATCTCGAGAGGTTGCGCGACCGCACCGGCGGTAACGTTCCCGAACAGCTGAAGGAGAACGCGGCGAGGCTGCGGCTGCTCGTGGAAGAGCTGGCAGCGGCGAAGGCGCGCATCTCCGATTTGCAAAAGCAGATGGAGGAGCTGTCGAAACTCGAAGGCGTGTGCCCGCTCTGCGGCTCCGGGCTTTCGACCGAACGCAAGAAGGCGATTGTGGCCGAGAAGACGGCCGAGGTCGACGCGCTGATAGGGAAGGTGCGGAAGGCGGCCGATGAAAAAATCGCGGCCGAGGAGAGGCTGCAGCAACTCGAGGCAGCCGCAAAGAAGCTTGACGAGCTGTTGAAGGAAATCGCTGACCTTGATGCCGTGAACGAGGATCTCGCGAAATCGAAGCACATACTCGCGGAGCAGAGCGAATCGATGGAGAAGATTTCCGCGCAGTTCGAAGCCCTGGCCGAGGAGATTGGCATAGTGCGAAAGGAGCTCGATGCGGCGAACACGGAGAAACAGAGACTGGAAATCATAGCCGCGCAGATGAAGGACTACGGAAGGCAGAGGCAGCGCATAGCGGAGCTGCAGTCGGAGCGCGACAGGATGAAGGCGGCTGTCGACGAGATGGAGGAGCGGACGCCTGTGGGCAGGCTCGAAGAGACGGAGCGCGCATTGCGCACGCTCGCGGCGAAGGAGCGCGAAATCGAGACTAGAATCATCTCCGCGGAGCAACTCGCAAAGGAGAAGCAGGCGAGGATGGACGAATACAGGCGTGCGGTCGAGGCGGCGCGCAAGGAGAGGGACGAGGTCGCGCGGCTCGAGCGGCTGGCCGCGGATTTGAAAGTATTCGCCGAGGCGCTGAAGCAGACGCAGACGGGCCTGCGCAAGGAGTTCGTGGAGGCCGTGAACTACACCATGAACAGGCTCTGGCAGACGCTTTATCCTTACGAGGACTTCGTGGGCATACGCCTGGGCATCGAAGAGGGCGACTATGTGCTGCAGCTGCAGGAGCGCTCGCTGGGCTGGGTGAACGTCGAGGGCGTCGCCTCCGGCGGGGAGCGCAGCATAGCTTGCCTTGCGATGCGCATCGCGTTCGCGCTGGTGCTCGTGCCGCACCTGAGGATGCTCGTGCTGGACGAGCCGACCGCCAACCTCGATTCGAACTCGGTGAAGGTCCTCTCGTCGACGCTGAAGGAGAACATAGCCGAGTTCATCGACCAGTGCTTCGTCATCACTCACGACGACGCTTTCGAGGACGCAATCACGGGCAACCTCTACAGGCTCGAGCGCGACAAGGCGAAGGACGAGGCCACGCGCGTGGTTGCGCTGTGACGCAGGTTTATAATCCTTGTTTTGCCTGATTGAATTATGGCAATCCGCTTTTTGCGCAACAAGCCGGCGCTGCTCATAACAGACAGGAAGCACGGCCGCATGCTCTGCATCGCCGACGTGCACTTGGGAATAGAACACGAACTTTACAGGAACGGCATAATCATAGCCCCACAGGCGGAAAAGTTCCACCGCGAGCTCGAGTCGCTGCTGAAGATCACGCGCGCGGACAAGCTCGTCATCATCGGCGACCTGAAGCACAAGATACCCGGCATCAGCTTCCGGGAGGTGCGCGAGCTGCCGAAGCTAATAGAGCCGATCGCGGCGCGGGTCGAGACCATCCTAGTGAAAGGCAACCACGACACCGAGCTCGACGAGTTGCTCGAGGCGCACGTCGAGATAAAGGACGCGAGTGGCTTCGCGATTGGTCCGTACGGATTCTTCCACGGACACGCTTGGCCCGCGAAGGAGCTGCTGAAGTGCGATTATCTTTTCACGGCGCACATACATCCGACCGTGGAGTTTGTTGATGATTTCGGATTCCGC
>JBDRGB010000012.1:0-11402 GCA_043818155.1 Candidatus Aenigmatarchaeota archaeon
AACCCTATCGAAAAAGATAAAGCTCGCGAAGATTATGAAAGTCCGCGCCGCGCCCAGGTGGGCGGACATGAAGAAGTTCGGAATGAAGCGCGCCCGCACGAGGCGCATACGCTCGAACAAGAAGCGCTGGAGAAGGACATCTGTCAAAGTCTGAACGCGTACGGCTATAGAGCTGGGGATTTTTCACTAGAAGTATAGATGTCACGAAGAAGAGATGGAAACGCACCCAAGTAAGGGTGTAAAGCCGCTCTGCACATTGCTTAGTGTTTTATTTCCAGCAACTCTGTCCTGATTTGCACTGGCCGGTTACTCCGATACCCAAACATTTACCTGTGAATGTTACTGATGTGTTTCCACCTCTATAGAAAGGAGTCTTCGTAGCAGTAGTATATACATAATTCACTTTATAATTTCCTGTTGTAATGTTTGGATAACCTCCAACTGTTGAGTTGGTGTATAGTCTTATTTGGGTTGTTGTATAAGCATAATTAGCAGTTGGTACGCAGCACTCATCTGTGCTCCAGTATATGTTTCCTACACTAGTCACAGGTGAGTTAGCAAAATTATAATAAGTATTGTTGGCTGCAAAATTTATTGTTTCATTTGTTACGCCAGTCGCTTCAGTATGGTTTCTGATTGAAGCACTTTGTCCTGGAGTCAAACTTGAACTTCCTGTTGCTGTAATGTTTATTGAAGATCCATCGTCCGTAAATCCCACTATACTGCTAATTGTTTGACTTCCTCTATTAGTATAAATGATAACCCAATCTGATACACTGAGAATATCGATATAAGTTCCTGCGCATTTTGTTTGGTTTATTGACGCCGTTTCGACGCTGGAAGTAGTTGTAGTCGTGAAACCTGTCATCCATAAGCTTAGTATGCCTCCAACGGCTATTGTAAATGCAATCAAAAGAACCGATGCGATCATCGGGCTTATGGCTTTTGATTCCATAATTATCTGTTTAAAGTTTGTGTTTTTTACTAAATAACTGTTTTTTGTCCTAAAAAAAGAAAAAATGTACGGCTATAGAGCTGGGGATTTTTCACTAGAAGTATAGACGTCACGAAGAAGAGATGGAAACGCACCTAAGTAAAAGTGTAAAAAAGTAAAAACCTTGACTGGTTTTTTCTAGTTTATTTCCAGCAACTCTGTCCCGACTTGCATTCGCCGGTCACTCCGATGTTCAGGCAGCTGCCTGTGCATATGTACGAAGTATTTGAACTGCGAGTCCACGCCCCTGCAGCGGCTGCTCCTGGAGCCAAACTTACAGTAGCCACAGCTGTTATGTTATTTCCAGAACTATCACGACATTGAACATTTGTTATTATTTGCGATCCCCTGTTCGTAATTATCACAGCAGTCGATGTCACAGAAATAACATCTATATAGGTCCCTGCGCATTTTGTCTGGTTTGTCGTCGCAGTCTCAACAGCGCCTGTGGTTGTTGTCGTATATCCAGTCAGCCATAGGCTCAATATGCCGCCAACGGCTACGGTGAAGGCTATCAGCAGGACAGTCGCTATCATCGGACTGATTGCTTTTGACGCCATAACTATACTCCCGGTCCAATAACTATACTTTCCAGCACGCCTGTCCCGACTTGCACTCGCCGGTCACTCCGGTGTTCAGGCAGCTACCTGTGCAAGTAATAGAAGTGCCGAATCCTGTTGCGTATGTTCCCGCAGTTCCTGATGAATTCCATTTAGTTGTATTCATCTCACCAGGAGCTATGGTTCCCAGTCCCCAAGACGATGCGTTGGCGGAATAGCATCTTATAGAAGATATGCTTTGCGATCCTCTGTTCGTAATTAATATTGCATCACTAGCAACAGAAATAACATCTATATAGGTCCCTGCGCATTTTGTCTGGTTCGTTGTTGCCGTTTCAACGAGGCCTGTGGTTGTTGTCGTATACCCCGTCAGCCATAGGCTCAATATGCCGCCAACTGCCACGGTGAACGCGATAAGAAGGACTGTTGCGATCATGGGGCTGATTGCTTTGGGCATGAATATCCTAATATATTATTTATCGAAGTTGGTTTAAATATATCGGGGGGGGGGCGGGTCTGAAACACAGAAAACAAGCGAGCACGCGCTCATCCGGCGAAACTTACTCCTTCTTCTTCCATACGGTCATCTGGCACTTGCCGCAATACCACCTGTCCTTGTGATCCGCCATGAAAGTCCCGCTTCCGCAGCGGTCGCACGGCCTGCCCGCCCGTTCGAGCTTGCCGCCCGAGACCTTGTAGAACCTGCTGATTTTCTTTCCGCCCTTATGTTTCTTCTCGGCCTTTGCCATAATTTACACGCCCCTTCAGGTCAAGCCTCCTGCTTTTCTTCGGCCGGAGCCTGCGGCTGCGCCTGCTCGGCCTCGGGTTTCGACTGCTCGATCTTCACCGGCTTCTCCTCCAAAATCTTCGCCTTGGAAACGGACTCGTTCAATCCCTTCTTGGTCAGCACGTAGTCGACGACGACCTGGCTCTTGTCGACGCCGTACTTCGCAGCCAGCTCGACAGCGATATCGTCCGTCTTCGGCGTTGGGCCGCCTGGGTGCGCAATCTCCAGCTCCAAATCCTTCCTTTTGAAGAATTTGTTTTCGCTCTCCTTCGTGATTTTGATTTCCATGTGATCTGCTCTCGCTCGATTCTAAAACATATATCATCAAAGCTTATCCGTCTGTGCCTCGGCCCAGCTTCGTCCTCAGCCCACGTAGAGCGCGTACTTGCCCGGTTCCGTGACTTGCAGGATCTTCGATATCTCGCTGTCGGGGTTGAGCACTATGACTATGCCCTTCCAGCTAGTCGAAAGGTTGGTGGACTTGCAGAACGGGCAGGCCTTCTCCGTTGTGAAACGCCTGCAGTTCCTGCACGCCTGGGTCCTCTTCGCCATAGCAGCCGCCCAACCCCGTCCTACTATTTCTTCTCCTTCTTCTCGGGCTTTTCGGCCTTCTCAGCCTTCGCTCCCGGCTTCCTCTTGTGCTTGTCGTCTTCTATCCAAGCCAGCCCGCCAAGGCCCGACTGCCTCATCGTGAGGCCGATCTTGTTTTCACCCTGGCCGAAGCTTGCGGATATGACGCGCGCCCTCACGAAATCGCCTTCCTTCAGCGTGCGCTTGCTTTCCTTGCCGAGGAAAACCGAGTTCTTCGCGTCGAAGCTGACGAAGTCGTCTATCAACTGCGATATGTGGACAAGCCCGTCAAGCGGCCCCATGCGCACGAACGCACCGAACTCGGTGTTGTCTATGACCTCGCCCTCGACGACCTCGTTCATCTCAGGCTTGAACGACAGCAGCCTGAACTCACAGTCGTAATAAACACCCGGGTCGTTCGGCATTATCTTGCCCTCGCCTATCCTGTCTATCGAAACCACCGAAAGCGCCATGCCCAACCTGGAGTTCAGCACGCCCTCCATCTGCTCCGATATGGCCGCGCGCAGCGCCTTCGACACGTCCGTCCCGAGCTTCTCGGGCGGGACCCGTATCCTGTCCTCTATCGTGGCTATTCTGTACAAAACACGCACCTCTTTGTCTGCGTTCTTTATAATGGGTCAGCTTACTTCTAATCTCTTTCGCGCCCTTAAATAAATTGTCCTGACGCCCGAAGCTTTTATCCTTTTCCTGAGTTTTTTGTCGTTCGTCGCCACGACCACGTCCGGCTTCCGCTTTTCCGCAAGTTCGACTATAGCTTCGTCGGCCGACTTTTCGCTGGCACGGCCCGCTTTCGCGACCTTTATCTTCCCGGAATCGACGAATCCTGCGCCCACCTTCGCATTCACGTTCTTCAGCCGCCGCAACTCCGCAACCGACTGCTCTATCATGACGAACTCGCAGTTGCCGCCGAGCGCGTCCTCAACATCGTCGAACCCGAGCTTGAACCGGAACATGTCTACCAGGAAGTTCGTGTCCAGAACGACCCTGAAAACCCTACCCATAGCA
The DNA here is from genome assembly GCA_043818155.1 of Candidatus Aenigmatarchaeota archaeon. Taxonomy (GTDB): domain Archaea; phylum Aenigmatarchaeota; class Aenigmatarchaeia; order CG10238-14; family SCSR01; genus JAPLUY01. The sequence goes on from JBDRGB010000012.1 coordinate 3,938, forward strand.
GCGCCTCTCCAATCAAACACTTTAATATTGTCCGGAATGCTAAATATTTATATCCGGCTCGTGAAAATTAGATTAACATGAACCCGGTAACGGGTCCGAACGAACAGGTGAAAAAAACAGATGAAAGGGATATCAGCGGTAATAGCTACGATTCTGATGCTGATGATTACCATAGCTATGGCCGGCGTGGCGTACATGTACATTTCGGGCATATTCACGCAGCAGACTGGCTCGATAACCGACATAGACGAGTCCGCGACCAACTGCGCGGGCACCCTGGGCACCACGATAACGGTGTACGTAAGGAACTCCGGCACGATTGCCTTCGACAAGAGCAGGATCAAACTGTCCGGTACCAACTCGGCTGGAACACCGATAGCAGAGGTAACCTGCACAGCCGGGACTTTGAACGCCGGCGCAGGCTCGTCTGAGTGCGGTGCCACGATAACTGGCAGCGGCGGCAACAACAGGATTGTGGTCAGTGGCCCGTCTAACACAGTAACGGGCAGCGTGTATTGCCCAGGCTAAGGATTTTTTTATTTTAAATTTAATTTTTAAAATCCAAAGCCGCGGCTTCTATAATCTGTAAACTAGCAGACTATCCCGTATCCTATCAGGCGCCACCGGCCCGACACCTGCCGCGACAGGACCACGCGCTCGCCCTTCTCCACGCAGAGCGGTATCTTCAATTTCATGTGCACGGTCTTCTTCTTCTGGTCTATTGCGCCGACGGAGCGCGACGTGCCCACGTTCACCATCAGGCTCTCGCCCATGCGCAGAGGCTCGACCTTCTTCATGTCTTCCGAGCCGACCACGCGCTCGAGCAGCGTGGCCTCCAGCTCGATTTCGCTGAGAGACTCGGGCAGCTTCCCGGGCAGGCCGACGACGTTGCCCACGAGCAGGTCCGACTTGGTCAGCGCCGGATCCAGCTCGGTCATGACACCCAGCAGCCCGCCGGGCCCGGCATCCTGAAGCTGCAACCCGGCTTTCTGCAGCCCCGCGACCCGCGTGCGCAGCGGTTGGTAGACGGCCTCGCTCTTCTTAACGCCCGGACGAATTTCAATTTCGTCGCCGACATGCAGCTTTCCCGAAATTATGCTACCGCCAAGCACTCCGCCGACAAGCTTGGCTGGCGTTATGCCGGGTTTGTTTATGTCGAAACTGCGTGCCACGAGCATTTTCGGCTCCGCCGCAGCTGCGTCAGACGCGTGGCCGGGCATTATCGCCTGTATTTTTTCCAAAATGACATCTATGTTTATGCGCTTCTGCGCGGACACCGGGACTATGGGCGCATTCTCGATTATCGTGCCTTTGACGAACGCTTTGATATCCGCATAGTTCTTCCTCGCCTCCGCCTCGTCGACAAGGTCTATCTTCGTCTGCGCGATTATGACGTTGCGCACGCCCGCGACATCCAGTGCGGTCAGATGCTCCTTGGTCTGCGGCTGCGGGCAGCGTTCGTTCGCCGCGATCACGAGTATGGCGCCGTCCATCAGACTCGTGCCAGTGAGCACCGTTGCCATCAGCGTCTCGTGACCGGGCGCGTCTATGAGGCTGAGCGTGCGCTGAAGCTCCGCGCCGCCTGCGCAATGCGGGCACTCCGGCGTTGAACAGTACTTGTCGCAGTTGTTGCACTTGTATATGCCCACGTCTGCATAGCCGAGCCGTATGGTTATGCCGCGCTTCAGCTCCTCCGAGTGCGTCAGCGTGAGCTTGCCCGTGAGCGCCTCGGTAAGCGTGGTCTTCCCGTGCGCGACGTGACCCACCATGCCGATGTTAGAAGAAGGTATCCTGCGTTCGTCGATAGCCTCGGTTTTCTCTTCTGGATTTTTCTTTTTTGTTTCGGATTTTACCTCGTCCACCCCCGCTTAATCGAAAACATCAATTCCTAGGCGGCCTTCTCCTCCGGCTTGGCCTCCGCGGCCGCGGCTGTCTTTTCCTTCTTCGGCACGAGCTCCTCGAAAGGCTTTTCGCCGTACTTCTCCACGGCCGCGTTTATCTGCACCATCGAATCCGATACTGTGCTCCCGCACACCGTCTTGCGCCTGCGCTGCCCCTTCATGCCGGGATAGAAGCACGGCCTGCCTGACAGTAGCGCTTTCTTCCTTCCAGTACCTTTCATGTTGGCGTGCATCGCGAACCCGTCCTTGTCCGTGCCGCCGGTTATTCGAAGCGTATAGCCGCCGAAGCCTACGACGCTCCCGTCGAACTCGTCGCCTATGCGCTTGCCAAGAAGCCCGTGCGCCTTCGACTGGTCGACCTCGAACTGGCCCGCGCGCCTGCTCTTCGGGTCGCTTACGACTATCTTGAATATTGCCATCGTATTGCCACCATAATGCTTTTCTATATTCTGCATTACTCCCGTTTTACTCCCTTCGGATTAAAATCTTAATTATACTTATGGTTTTAAATAGTTCTTATAAATCCGGGAAATAAAATAGAAGATATACGAAGGCAATTCATATGGCCGAAACAGGCGGGAATGGCAAGGATTTCGTCGTCACGCCGTGGGAAGTCAGCGGTACCGTGGACTATGACAAGCTCGTAGAGCAGTTCGGCACGCAGAAGATAACCGACCCCATGCTGAAGCGCGTCGAGCGCATAACGGGCGAGCTGCATTTCATGCTCCGCCGCAAGATATTCTTCAGCCACCGCGACTTCGACTGGATCCTCAACCGCTACGAGGCTGGCGAGAAGTTCTTCCTTTACACTGGCCGCGGCCCGAGCGGGCACACCACCCTCGGGCACGTCATGCCGTGGGTGTTCACGGCATGGCTGCAGAAGAAGTTCGGCGCCGAGCTGTGGTTCCAGATGACCGACGACGAAAAGTCCCTCATAAAGGACCTTACGACTGAGCAGACCACATCGTTCGCGTACGAGAACGCGCTCGATGTGCTAGCATGCGGCATGGACCCGAAGAAGACGCACATCTTCACCAACCTCGAGTACGGCAAGACCATATACAAACAGGCCGTGCACATTGCAAAGCACGTCACGCTGTCGACGTCGAAGGCTGTGTTCGGCTTCAACGACAGCTCGAACATAGGCATAACATTCTTCCCGGCGATGCAGGCCGTGCCTTGCTTCCTTCCGTCCGTACAGGCCGGCCGCAACATCCCGTGCCTGATACCCGCGGCAATCGATCAGGACCCGTACTGGCGCATCTCGCGCGACGTCGCGCCGAAGATGGGGTTCTACAAGCCTGCGCAGGTGCATTGCAAGTTCATACCCGGGCTCGGGCCTGGAGGCAAGATGAGCGCCAGCGAGCCCAGCAGCGCAATCTTCACGACCGACACGCCCGAACAAATCGAGCGCAAGATCGCGAACGCCTTCACGGGTCAGCAGCCGACCAAGGAGCTGCAGCGCAAGCTCGGCGGGAACCCGGACGTCTGCATCATTTGCCAGTACTACTACTTCCTCTTCGAGCAGGACGACAAGAAGCTCGCGGAGATATTCGAGGGTGAGCGCACGGGCACCCTGCTCGCGGGCGAGCACAAGGCCGACCTCGCTGAGCGCGTGAAGCGCTTCATTGCCGACCATCAGCGCAAGCGGGAGAAGGCGAGGAAGGTGTTGGACAAGGTAATGATGAGGGACTGAGCCAGCGCCAGGCGATAAAATGACTAAGCCGAAGATATCCGTCGTAATACCGACGCTGAACGAGGAGAAGTACATAGAACAGACGCTAAAATCTATAAAGAACCAAGACTACAAAGGCCGAGTCGAGATAGTGGTGGTCGACGGTGGCAGCAAAGACAGAACCGTCAAAATAGCGAGCAAATACGCGGACAAAACCATAGTCATTGGGAAAGGAGTGGCGAAAGAACGCAATACGGGCGCATGGGCGACCAAGAGCGATTTGATAGTGTTCGTCGATGCGGACACGATACTGTTTTACAATACCTTATCGGAGCTAGAGAAGGATTTCGACGACAGGTCCGTGGTGGCGTCTACATGTCCGGTCATATCGACAAGCCCGATTGTAAAGGACTTTATCCCATACTTGGTGTTCAGCCAGATGGTAAAGCTCTCGATAAAGGCGAAAACCTCCATGATAAGCGGATGTTGCATCGCGTGCAGGAAGGACGTTTTCGAGCACGTAGGCGGGTTCAACGAAGATATGCAGACAGGCGAGGACTTTGAATTTTCGAAGAAGTTGTCCAAACAGGGTAAAATAGTGTTCAACGAAAGGACTTTTGTAATGACCTCGCCTAGGCGTCTCGTTAAATGGGGAGCGGGAAAAAGCGCGGCAAAGTATATGGAATTTTATATAAAGAATCACATGATTGGCAGAACCGTTTCAATGAAAGAATACGGTTACATAAGATGACGAGTACCGGCTGGAGACCTTTATGATATCGGTGATCGTGCCGACGCTGAACGAGGAGAAATATATAGAGAGCACACTCAAGTCGCTGCGCAACCAGGACTACGAAGGCCGCATGGAAATCCTGGTCGCGGACGGCGGAAGCACTGACAAGACTGCCAAAATCGCGAAAAGGTATTCGGCCAAAGTCGTGAGCGCCAAGAAGCGAGGTATAGCTGTCGGCCGCAACGGAGGCGCGGCTGTTGCGAAGGGCGACATCCTACTGTTCGTGGACGCCGACACCATACTGCTTTTCAACACGCTCTCGGAGATAGAACGCGCGTTCGCACGCAAGGACGTCTACGCCGTTTCGTGCAGCGTCGTGCCCATAAGCGCGAAGTACAAGGACTTCATCGTATACTGGATTTACAACCAGTACACCAAGGCAACGACGCACACCAAACACGCGCACATCGGAGGAATGTGCTTCGCCGTGCGGCGCCGCGTGTTCGAGGCCATGGGCGGCTACAACGAGGAAATGACGACAGGTGAGGACCTCGACCTTTCGGAGCGCATATCGAAAGTCGGTAGGATAGCGTTCGCTAAGAACACGCTGGCGCTGACGTCGCCACGCAGGCTCGAAAGCATGGGCATAGTGAGGACGCTCTTCAAATACGTCGAGTTCTACCTGCGCTTTCTGGTGGTTGGCAACGGGCTAAGCCGCAAGGACTACAAGCCCGTGCGCTGAGCGTTTGCGGCCGTCCCCGAACTTTTTAATCCGCGAATGCACAATCTTAATTAAGCGATTTTCATGGCATGCGGGCGCGTTGAGCTGACGGAAGAGGGCAGGCGCTATGCGGAGCATGGGCTGCCGGAGAAAGTGCTAGCGGACGCGTTGAAATCCGGACCCTTGAGTTTTGACGAGGCGCGCAAGCGCGTGGCATCGTTCGACATCGGCCTGCAGTGGGCGAAGAAGAACGGCTGGGTGCAGGCGAAGGACGGCAAACTCGTGCTCGTCAAGCAGCCGGGACCGGTCGCGGAACAAGAGGCGCTGAAGGCGCTCGCGGCCGGCAAGGAAATCAATCCAGTCATCCTAGAGAAGCTCGCGTGGCGCAAGCTCGTGCGCATCGAGAGCGAGGCCGTGGCCGAAACGAAGAAGCTCGTCGGTAAGGAGGTCGCCGACCTGACGCCCGAGCTGATCAGGACCGGGCTGTGGAAGGACGTGCGCTTCAGGCCGTACAACGTGCGAGCTGCCGGGCCGAGGCTGAACGCGGGCAAGCTGCACATACTGACGGTTTTCGAGCAGAAGGTCCGGCGAATATACCTAGACCTCGGGTTCACGGAAACCGAAGGCCCGTTCGTGGAATCGGGTTTCTGGAACTTCGACGCGCTCTACCAGCCGCAGGACCACCCGGCGCGCGACCTCGCTGACACGTTCTACATGCGCAAGCCGGCGCAGGCGAAGCTTCCCGAGGCATATGTGGACGCGGTCCGCATCGTGCACCAGAACGGCGGCCGCACAGGATCGCTCGGTTGGCGCTACAAATGGTCCGAAGCGGTCGCGAGGCAGAACGTGATGCGCACCCACGACACCGCGGTCTCGGCGCGCAGCCTCACGAGGTTCAGGCCGCCTTTCAAGACGTTCTGCATCGGACGCGTTTTCCGAAACGAGACGATAGATTACAAACACCTGCCCGAGTTCGTGCAGGTCGACGGCATAGTGGTTGACCAGAACGTCTGCTTCAAGGACCTTCTTGGCTACCTGAAGGAGTTCTTCCGCCGCATGGGCCTGGCGAAGGTACGCTTCACGCCGTCGTACTTCCCGTACACCGAGATGAGCACGCAGGTGGAGGTGTACTTCGAGGACCGCAAGGAGTGGCTCGAGCTCGGCGGCAGCGGCATATTCCGGCCGGAGGTAACCGAGCCGCTCGGCATCAAGGAGCCCGTGCTGGCGTGGGGGCTTGGGTTCGAGCGGCCGATAATGCTCAGGCTGGGCATGAACGACATACGCAATTTCTATTATAGGAACGACCTGAAGATGCTCAGGGAGGCTAAGGTGCTGCAGTAGGCGATGCGTATGGCAGTAGTCCAGTTCGAGAAGCGCGCGCTTGAAGCGATGGTAGGCCGCAAGCTCAGCGAAGCAGACTACAAGGAGCGCATACCGCTGTTCGGCTGCCCGCTCGACAAGATGGAAAACTCCACCGTACACTACGAGGTCTCGCCCAACAGGCCCGATATGTTCAGCATCGAGGGCTTCGGCCGTGCGGTGCGCAGGTTCATCGCCCCGGGAAGGCAGAAGCTCTCGAACTACAAGGCAGCACCCGGAAAAATAATGCTCAAAGTCGACCCGAGCGTGCAGCAGGTGCGTCCGTACATCACGTGCGCTGCCGTACGCAACGTGAAAATCACGGACGACTTCGTAGCTTCGCTCATGCAGGTACAGGAGAAGCTCCACGAAACGCTAGGCCGCAAGCGCAAGAAGGTCGCGATAGGCATACACGACCTCGGCAGGGTGAAGCCGCCATTCACGTACAAGGCGGTAGCGCCAGACTCGCTGAAGTTCCTGCCCCTGGACATGGGCAGGGAGATGACGCTGCGCGCGATCCTCGAAGAGCATCCGAAGGGCATCGCCTACGCGCCGGTTATCGCGTCCGCGAAAAGATGGCCGGTCATCGTCGACAGGCACGGCAGCGTGCTAAGCTTCCCGCCGATAATAAACGGCGAGCTGACGCGCGTGACAAGCCGCACGAAGGACATCTTCATAGACGTCACGGGCACCGACGAACGCGCGATAAACCAGGCGCTGAACATACTCGCGACGTCGTTCGCGGACCGCGGATGCAGGATAGAGGCAGTACAGGTCGTCGCTGGCGGCAGGAGGCGCAGCACTCCCGACCTTTCGACGTGGAAGATGAAGACCGACGTCTCGTACGTGAGCAGGATACTCGGGATTAAGCTCGACAAGAAGCAGATGGCTGCGCTGCTAGAAAAGATGGATGTCGGCTTCGACGGGACGAACGCGATAATTCCGCCCTATCGCACGGACGTCATGCATCCGATAGACATAGCAGAGGACGTAGCAATCGCTTACGGTTATGACAAGTTCGAGCCGACCGTGCCGAAGGTGCCGACAATCGCGCAGCCGCTTGAGAAGCACGACCG
>JBDRGB010000013.1:0-9807 GCA_043818155.1 Candidatus Aenigmatarchaeota archaeon
TGCACGCCCGTGGTGCCGTAGTTCGCGAGTATCCGCATCTTGATGAACTCCAGCGCCTTCCTCTGCTGCTCGTCCGCCGCCTCGCTCGTGGTGAACCCGTTACCCGGGAGGTAGTCGATTATCTCCTTCTCCGCTGCCCGCTTCAGCGCTATCTCGGCCTCGGCGCTGCACGGCACCATGTTCGGATGGCTGCCTTTCATGCGGCCGTAGTTCTCCTGCGCCTTCGAGAGGTCTATCTTGTTGGCGGCTATGACGAACGGCTTCGCAATCTTCCGCAGCGCGGTCGCGAACTTCAGTATCGCCTCCGAATCCTTCACGTCGAGCGTTCCGATACCCAGTTCAGCCATCGCGGCTTCTATGTTATGCTTCGTCACCTCCAGCCCGGTCAGCTGCGCGTGAAGCATGTCGACGAGGTCCGCCTTGCCCACTTTCGCAAGCTCGCGCTCGAACTTTTTCAGCGCGCGCTCGATTATGCTCGCGAACCAGTAGTCGATCTCCTTCTCCAAAAATTTGATGTCCTCTTCCGGGTCCCTGCCTTCGGTGGGCTTGCCTTCCGCGTCCGTGTCGCCAGTCGTGTCGATGACGTGTATGAACGCTGCGGCCTGCCGCAGGTCGTCTAGGAACTGCACGCCCATTCCCTTTCCGAGGTGCGCGTCCGGCACGAGGCCCGCCACGTCCATCAGTTTGACAGGAATAAAACGTTTTCCATTTTTACACATCCCGTGGTTCGGTTTGCATTTTACACCGAACTCCTTGCACACGCAGTCCGTTATCACGTGCGCCCCGCCCACGTTCGGCTTGATCGTCGTGAAGGGCACGCTGGATATTTTGACGTCTATCATGGTCATTGCCTTGAACATGCTAGATTTTCCGCTATTGGGTTTGCCGAACTAAGCCAATCATCATTGTGGCGTTCACCCCCTTACACTATAGAGTATACTCCCTCTTTGTATAAATCCCGCTTTCTTTATCTTGTTTTCATTCTCGAGGTTGTGTACGTGGAAGCGGACTCCTTGTCTTGTCATATTGATTTTCAACGCAAGCTGGTTAACGGTCATGTCAGTGGATTGGAGAAGATTGAATATCGCCTCCCTATTCCCTTTTCTTTTGTATATGGGTCTGGAAAATATCATTTGACCATCCTCTATCTTTTTCGCCTTGTAGTACAGGTCGGCTTCTGGATAAACCTTCAGCAACCTGTTATAATCGTGGAACAGCTTGTCCATCCCCTCGCGAAGTATGTACAAGTTGCCATATGCATCCTTCGAAGTGAAACTCGACTCGTAACCAAGTCTTGTGCATATTTCATAAAGCTGCCCGCAAAGCGCGATGTTCTTTATCTTTATGGCGATCAATGAAGAGTCGACGTTGCCTTCGTCTATTATGAACGCAAGCAACACCGCCAGCAGGTGCCATCTGTTCTTGTTCATGAGCTCTTCTGGGAGAACAGCAGTTTCGGTCATGAAGCTTTTCTCGTTCAGTCTGTAGACTTTGAAAAACAAGGAGGACAGCACAGCGGGACAGTAAACCCTCGTCGAGCGCTCTATGTAATCCCTAAGGAATATTATGTTTCCGAACACGGACTCTAGCTTCCTTACGTAAGCCTTTCTAAATTCTTCATCGAACTGCCTGTAACCGAAATACGGCCGCCTGTTCCTCTTCGGGTCAATCACGGTTCCGTCTCCCATCGCGTGTGCCAGTACCATATCGAACATCGGAGTAACTCTTATGGGCAGTTTAGGGTGCTCTATCACGTTCCAGCCCTTTGCAATCTTGTACGACTCTATATTTTTCTGTAACTTTGATTTGGAGATCTTTAGTTTCTTACATGTTTCCAGGAAGGCGTCCAGTGGTGCGTAGAGCCCACTCTTGAAATAAGAGTATTTTAGAATGTTTTTGAAAGTTGTGTACGGGATGGTTATCTCAGCGACCTTGTGAAATTTCTCCTTGCTCTTGAAGTTTTCATGTATCAGTCTGTTGATATCTCTGAGAAAGTCCTCTTTTGGCCGTACGTTGATGTCGCCGCCAATGTCGTATATGTTGATAACTTTCATGCGAACTCAATTACCTTACGTAATAGCGTAGTATCCATATTTCGGAGAGTAAACTTCCGCTGAGATTGAAATATAAACTATCATCTGAATGTGCAATTCTAACAACCTATTTGTCAAAATAAGTGCGTTTACTTCTGTTTTTTACCTGGGCTCCGAGCGGAATTCAAGGAGTGTTAAGGCTTACTTTATGTGCAAAGCCGCCAAGCAAGCAAGGCATCCGATAATTGAACTGCATTTAATATAAAAAAATGTTCATAAACAGAAGTATCTGAATATTGTTAAGAGCAGGTGTGCACATGGCCAAGGATTCGAAGGATGCTAAGAAAGCCGGCCGCATAGCGGTCGTAGACCGCGAGCTGTGCAAGCCGAAGAAGTGCGGGCTGGCGTGCCGCGTGGCCTGCCCCATCGTGCGCGGAGGCGAGGAGTGCATAGCGTACGTCACGGACGCGGGCGGCAAGCGGCGGCTGGCCGTTGACGAGTCGCTGTGCATCGGATGCGGAATCTGCGTTAAGCGCTGCCCGTTCGGCGCGCTGTCCGTTGTAAATCTTCCGTCGGAATTGAAGGAATCGCCAGTGCACCGCTTCGGCCCGAACGAGTTCGCGCTGTACAGGCTGCCGTTCCCGAGCACCAAGGATATCGTGGGCATCGTCGGCCCGAACGGAGTCGGGAAGACGACGGCGCTGCGGATACTCTCGGGAGAAATCAAACCGAACTTTAGCAACTTTGACACGGAGAATCCGAGCGCGTCCGACATGTTCCGCGGCACCGAGCTTCAGGCGTACATGGAAAGCCTCGCGGACAAGAAATTGAAAACGTCGATCAAGCCGCAGCGCGTGGACCAGATACCGGTCATCTTCAAGGGCAACATAACGAAGCTGCTCGATACGGCGGACGAACGCAAGATTGCGAACGAGATGATAAAGGAGTTCGGGCTCGAGGGTATACTCGACCGCGAGGTTTCGAAGCTTTCGGGCGGCGAGCTGCAGCGCGTTGCGATCGTTGCCGCGTTGGCGCGCGACGCGGACATATATTATCTGGACGAGCCGACGAGCTTCCTGGACGTGTTCCAGCGGCTGCGCATAGCGAAGCTCATCCGAAAGTACTGCGAGGGCCGCAGCGTGATGATAGTCGACCACGACCTGGCCACGCTCGACTTCCTCGCGGACCGCGTGCACATATTTTTCGGCGTGCCCGGCGTGTACGGAATCGTCTCGAAGCCGTACGGCGTACGAGTGGGAATAAACACGTTCCTCGACGGCTACATCAAGGAGGACAACGTGCGCTTCCGCGACTATGCCATCAACTTCCTCAACGACCGCACCATCGGCAAGCAGGTCTCGCAGAAAATAATAGTCTCGTTCAGCGACGTGAGGAAAAAGTTCGAGGGCAAAGGCGGGTTCGGTCTGGAAGTGAAGGACGGCTCGCTGCACGAAAAAGAAGTGCTCGCGGTGCTTGGCGCGAACGCGCTGGGCAAGACGACGTTCGCGAAGATCCTCGCGGGCGAGCTCGAAGCGGACGCCGGCAGCGTGAGCGCGGAGGTGCGCATATCCTACAAGCCGCAGTACATCAAGACGGAGTTCGCGGGCAGCGTGCAGGAGCTGCTGCGGAAGAGCGCCAGCCTCACCGACACGTTCAAGGCCGAGATCGCGCGTCCGCTCGGGCTTGAGAAGCTGTTCGACAAGGACGTTTCCAATCTGTCGGGCGGGGAGATACAACGCGTCGCGATCGCGATATGCCTCGCGAAGGATGCGGACCTGTACCTGCTGGACGAGCCTTCCGCCTTCCTCGACGTCGAGCAGCGCCTGGCGACCGCGAAACTGATAAACCGTATCGCGGAAGCGAGCGAGAAGGCCGCGCTCGTGATAGACCACGACCTGCTCTTCCTGTCGCAGGTCGGGCACCGCGGCATGGTGTTCGAGGGCGAGCCGGGCGTGGCCGGCAGCGTGGAGCGCGTCGACGGGCTGAAGGACGCGCTGAACAAATTCCTGGCGCAGGTCGGCGTCACGTTCCGCAAGGACCCGCAGACGGGCAGGCCGCGCGCGAACAAGTTCGGCTCGCAGCTGGACAGGGAGCAGAAGGAAGCTAACAGCTATTTCATGTAGGTTAAATCCCTTGCACGCGTGTGGTTAATTATGCCGGTAGACCTGAAGGAAATCGCGCTTCTCGTGCGGCTGTACGTCGAGGTGAAGGACAATACCACGCTCATGCCGAAGCACCTCGAAGGCATGGACAAAGACAGACGGAAGTACATAGAGAAGACGCTGCGCGCGATAGAACGCGCAACGAAGGGCGAGGAACTAAAATCGTACGTGCCGTCCGTGATACTGAGCAAGCGCGGGGAGCTCGGCCTGTTCGGAAGCCTGCCAGACGACCACGTGCGCTGGATATGCGAGGCAGCCGACGACCACATCGAGGGTAGGCTGTCCATCGCGAGGAATCATCCCGGCGGGGAAGTGCTGTTCGAGCCGTACACGCGCTACGCGGTATTAGTACTGCGTCAGATGTTCGGTAGCCGTCTGGTGCGCTTAGACGAGCACAGCTACGAGATGAGCAAGGTCTTCGAAGGCGTGACCGACAAGGAGTTCTATGATTTCCTATACGCATTGCGGCCGCCTGACCTGGAGAACGATGGAATGAAGAACGAATACAGGAAGGCGCTGCCGTTCCTCGGCTGAGCTTGCAAAACCTTACCTGCAGAACCCGCGTATCTCCGTGACAATCCTCTCGATGTTCTGCAGCCGCGCGTTTATGGACTCGTACTGCATGCGCATGTTCTCGAGCTGCGTGCGCATCAGTTCCATCTGCACGCCGGGCGGCTGCACGGGCGAAGGCATTATCTGCGTGACGTCCGGCTGCGGCGCGTTCGCGGCCATCCCGGTAGAGAACTGATGAGCCGGACCGGTAGGGAGCCGCGGCTCGTCGAGCTGCTCCCGCTTGCGCCTGAAGAGCCAGTCGAAAAATCCCATAGTATAAATTGCGGGGCTGACCAAATTAAAGTATGCGGCGCAAGCGCGCGAAGGAGAAGATAGTCGTCGCCATATCAGGGCCGCCCGCGGTCGGGAGCACCTCGGTCGCGAAGGCCGTTGCCAAGAAACTGGGGCTGCCGCTGCTCGTTGTCGGGAAGCTGCAGAAGAGACTCGTCCGCACTAGGAACGAGAGCATGGCCGCGTTGCTGTCGTGGCGCACGAAGTACGGCTCGAGCAGGCGCACTCATACGGAGCGCGACATGATGCAGGTCGAGCGCGCGAAGCGCGGGAACGTCGTGATATGCAGCAAGCTGGCCGTGCACTTCCTGAGGGACGTCACGCCGTACAAGATATGGCTGCACGCGCCGCTGGCAGTGCGCGCGAGACGCGCCGCGCAGCGCGACGGCACTAACGTGAAGGAGACCTTCAAGGAAATCTCCGAGCGGGAGCGCATCGAGCGCCGCGAGTGGAAGCGCATCTACGGCTTCGATTATTTTCAGCAGCGGAAGACGGCCGACCTCGTGGTCGACTCTTCGAAGCTGACGCTGAAGCAGACGGTCGACAGGATAGTGAAGTTCGTCAGGTCTAAGAAAAAGTCACGCCACGATTGACGTGCCGAAGCCCTCGTCGCCGAGAAGCGCGGCTTTGACGTTTCCCGGAGTCAGGCCGTTGATTATCCTGCATTTCATCCCGGCCGCGGCCGCTTCCTTCAGCTTCTCGATCTTCGACTGCATGCCGCCCGTGACGTCGATGCTGTTCAAAGCGTATTCGGGTTTCGTGCCGATGTCGCCCGTGCGCAACTGCGCGATGAACTCCGCGTCGGCGTTCGTCTTCGGGTCCTTTGTGTACACGCCGTCGACGTCCGTCGCGGCTATGATGCGGTCCGCCTTCCATGCCTTCGCTAGCAGCACCACCAGGTCGTCGCCCGATATTATCTTCCCGTCCGCGAGCACGTCGCCATATGTCGAGGGCGTCTTGCCTTCCTCCAGTAGCATCGCCGCGATCTCCCACAGGTATTCTATGTCGAATTCGCTCCCGTCGAAAGCGCAGCTCTCGGACGGAGGCACGGGCACCGCGTCTATCCCGGCCGCGCGCAGTTCCGACACGAGCCGCTCGTTCTGGAATCGCACGGACGCGCGGACATCCTCGTCCGGCCTGACGCTCTTCACGAGCAGATGTCCGAAAGGCCCGGCGCCGTTCACGAGTATCAGCTGCGAGCCGGACTCGTCCATCGCTTCCTTTATCTCGCGGGCCACGCGCGCGATCTCCTCGAGCCGCATATAGTCCTGGCCGCGGGCCCTGATTCCGTCGGCCGTGAGCGGGAATCCTGCCAGCTTGCTCGGGTCCTTCTCGCTTATTATCGAGCCGCCTATCTTCATCACTATCCTTTCAGCCATTCGAACCGCACCCGAGTTGAAAGTTGAAGTTCAAAGGATAAAAACGCAGCCCATGGTTCATATGGGCAGCTTCGACACGCGCACGTCCGCGCCGGTCAGGTCCGGTTGCTCGAGCGTGACGCCCAGCTCCTTGCGTATCGCGTCCGATATCTTGTATATGCGCTCCTTCATTATCTGTATGTAGCGCCGCCGCACGGCGCTGTATATCAGGCGGTGGTACATCCACACGAACGTCGGCGTCGCGGACCTTTCGATCGCGCCCAGCACGGGGTTCATCCTCTTGAACTTGTACTCGGTTTCCAGCCTGCCCTTCAGCTCCATGTACAGCGCGCCGTTCGGGTTGTTCGGGTCGCTCGGCTGCTTGCCCAGGCCGAGTATCGTGAACTTGGGTTTGCTGAACCTGTCGAACTTGTCGTCGTCCCACGTGAAAAGGAAGTAAAAGTCCCTCGGGTCGGACGTGATGTCCCACTTGAACTTGTCCTCGAACACGTTCTTGCCGCGGCCGTGGAATATTATCTGCATGAGCTTCGGTATCGCGCCGTAGACCTTGAACGGGTTCGGCCCCTTGTACTCCAGCATGAGCTTGTCTATCGGCGTGAGCACGTCGTCGATTATCTTGAACGATTCCGCGGGCATGGGCACCAATAATAATTTCGCTTTGCCTGATTAAAAAACAGCGTGCCCCGCAGCGGCTCAGTACCTGGCCTTCGTCAGCAGGTTGAAGAACTCCTTGAGCTCGTTCTGTATCTGGAGGATGTTGTCGCGGCACTCCATCAGCCACTTCTTGCGCTTCTCGTCGTAGAACGCGCGGTGGTAGAACGTGCGGAACATCTCGTACACGAAGCTCTTCTCCCACAGCGTGTCCTGCGGGTACTCGGTCCGCAGTATTCCCTCCATGTTGAAGCTCACGCTGCCCTCCTTGCCGAACTCCTTGCTCGGCCTGATCACCCCACGCATCGTTATCTCCAGGTAGATGTAGCTGAACTTGTCCACGTCCTTGATGATCTCAAACACGGCCGTGAACTTCTCTTCGGGCGTGGAGCGGTCCCACACGAAGTTCTTCTCCTGGATGTTCTCTCGCGGCACGTTCAGGCTGCGCGTCAGTATGTCTATCAGCTTCGGGTACGCCTTGTCCGGGTTCGGGCCGCTGTAGCTGAACTCTATCCTCGGCCTGTACGTGAGGCATCGCTCCTCCAGAAGCAGCTTCGTCCTTGCGAATATAGGCATACCAGCGCACCCTCGCCGCGGGCCGGCCGAACGGCCGTTAAAAGACCCCCTTATTACAATTTTATTAAAACGGATATTAAAATACAATATAGATAGCATGCTGGACAAGGTCGCGGGCGTGGTTCTGCTGGTCGTCGGGTTCTTCATGTTCGCGTTGGGCCCCTACGACCGCGTACAGATAGAGGCTTTCAGCAGGCTGGCCAGGCTCGTGGGGTTGATAATGATGATAGCGGGCGTGGTGCTGCTGAAGGGATGACGCGGGCGGCGGGTGCGTTGGATGACAGTGATAAGCGAACTTTGGAAAAAAGGCGAAGTTGGTGTGGCCAAGGAAGGTATGCCGTTCCCGCCAAGCGATTCGGGCTTCGTTGCGGAGAGCGAAGTGTACCACGTGTCGCCGCGCAGCGTCAGCTCCAACGACATAAACTTCACGTCGTTCCCGGGCAAGTGCAGCGCGACGCTGTTCAGCCTCATGTTCTGGTTCGGCAAGCTCGGCTACAGGGTCGTGAAGGCCGAGGACAGCATGGAGATATCGCCGATGCACACCCAGTACTATCAGATCACCATCCAGCAGAAGCAGACGCTCGAGCGCCAGATAAAGGAGGGCCTGGCCGGGATAACGCAGGCCATAACGGACTTCGAGCTGCTGTTCCACGACCTGCGCAAGTACAAGGACTTCCTGAACTACTTCAACGCAAAGGACGCGGCGAAGAAGGCCAAGGACGATGCAGCGATCGAGAAGGCGAACCAGAGCCTGAAGGCGGTGTTCATCGACCAGGTGGACGTGCACACCGGCGAGCGCGTTGCCTTGAGGAACATAGCTGGCCGCTGGCCGACCATCATATCGGACTTTATGCGGCTGAAGGACTCGGACTCGGACCCGAGGAAGATAGCGAAGGACTATGGCGTTTCGGAAGCGGAGGGCGTGGTGCTGGCCACGAAGAACAAGCTGTTCGGAGAATGGGCTGACACCTTCGGCAGGGTTGTGAAGGACAGGTACGACCGGCTGCTGGGGATGGTGAAGGCGCGCAAGTTCTCAATCGACGAGTACAAGACGATGCTGAAGCCGTACATAGAGAGGTACAAGTCCATCCACGAAGTCGGACCTGGCACATCTCCCACGTCCAAGGCACTGAGCTGGCTGAGGCCGGGCGCGCAGGCGTCGTCCATAGACACTGCAAGAATATGGGCGTTCAAGCCAATGACAAGACCGGAGCCGACGAGGATAACTTACGAGAACTACGGCGGCAAGGAAAACATACTCAAAGCCAAGTTCTGCCCGAGCTTCGCGGCCATAATCAGGAAGAACATCGGCAAGCTGAAGGAAGCGAAGCTGGACGAGCTGCCGCTTTCGCCGTGCGGGATAGAGCCGCTGGACAAGTGGGTGTGGGCGCTGTACAAGTACATAGAAGACGAGTACGAAGTGAATTTCTCGCTCGAGGAGCTGCTCAAGTTCCGCAACGAGTTCGTCGGCATCAAGGAGTGGGGCGGGTCGCCGGAGCCGTACTTCAAGTGCTTCGATGCAGAGGTGGTGCGCGTGATAATCCGGCTGCCGGACGGAACCGAGCTCGAGGACATGACTTTCAACCCGCTGCACTTCTATCTAGAGAGCCACAACATGATGTTCCTCCGGTTCCTGGAGATCAAGGCCCAGGACAAGCGGCTCGAGAAATACATAAACGACATGCTCGGCGACACGACCACAGGAAAGAAGCTCTCCGAGCTTACAGCCGAGTACGAGAAGCTGTTCAAGGTGTTCCCTGCCGAGGAGAAGGTCGAGAAGGAGAAGGCCGATAATGATCTCATTCTGGACATCAAATCAGGAGACGACATGCACGCTGCCAGGGAAAAGGCGCAGAAGCAGGTCGAGCTCGAGTGCCGAGAGGTGAACAGCACTCTCAGGTTCTTCAACCGCGGGCCCTACGAGGCGAGGTTCGACGACATCATTACAGGTCCTTATTTCAACGACGTCGGCAGCAGCATGGGCAAGGTTCAGACCTTTTTGAAGTCCAAGTTCGATGTGCCCGGGTTCTCGTCGCCGGGCGTGGCCGGATGAGCGTTGGCGCGGACGCGGCGTGAGGTGTCGTGAATGGCGTACATAGTCGGGATTTCGAGCGGCATATTCGGGGCAGCGCAGCCGCAGGAGCGCATGCAGTACCTCGGCAT
>JBDRGB010000014.1:0-27138 GCA_043818155.1 Candidatus Aenigmatarchaeota archaeon
CACGAACGGCTTGCCGGTCGCGGCCTCGCTCTGCGCGATTTCGTTCGTGTGATGGATGGGTATGTGGTCTATTCCCCCAGTGTGTATGTCGAACGTGCTGCCGAGGTAGTGCATGCCCATCGCGCTGCATTCGATGTGCCATCCTGGGAACCCCACGCCCCACGGCGACTTCCATTCCATCTGCCGCTTGTTGTCCTTCGGAGAAAACTTCCAAAGCGCGAAATCCGATGGGTTGCGCTTCTCAGGATTCGGCTCCACGCGCGCTCCCTCCTGCAACTGCTGCATGTTCAGCCTTGCAAAGTTAGCGTATCGCTTGAACTTGGACGTGTCGAAGTATATTCCGTCCGACGTCGCATAAGTGTACCCTTTCTTTTCGAGCTTCTTCACGAGCTCTATCATCTGTGGTATGTGCTTCGTCGCCTTACAGACTATGTTCGGTCGCTGCACGTTCAGCTTCTCTATCGCATCAAAGAAGTCGTTAGTATAGTAGGTCGCCAGCTCCCATGCGTTCATCTTCTTCTCGGACGCTGCCTTCTCCATTTTATCCTCGCCGGTGTCCGCGTCAGATGTGAGATGGCCAACGTCCGTTATGTTCATCACAGCTTTGACCTTCAACCCGTTCGCGACCAATACGCGTTTGAGCGTATCCACGAAAACGTATGCTAACAGGTTGCCTATGTGTGGATAGTCGTACACCGTGGGGCCGCAGCTGTACATACTGACGCGTCCGACCTTGAGAGGTTTGAACGCCTGCTTTTTGCGCGTCGCCGTGTTGTAGAACCTTATCGGGATTTTTTCCATGTCCGCACCCTGAAAGACTTGAGCAGAGCGGGGGAGTCGAACCCCCTTGAACCGGTCGCTGCGCCAATCTCTGCAGCCGGTTGCATAGCCGTTCTGCCAGCTCTGCGTCCTATAATCTTATTCCCATACACTGGTTTAAAAACGTCGTTGGAGGATTTGTTGCCGGGCGTAATTTTTGTTCTGCTACGTGTACTATATTGTACACCATTAAATAGATAATTTAGAATACCATGTGATGTACTATTCAGAGAATTCGCAGAGACAAAAACGTCCACCGGCTCGCACACCCATAGACCTCAGCCCCTCTTCTTCTTGATTGTTTCCTTTTTCAGCTTTAAAAACTTCATCTCGAAGCCGCACTTGCCGCAGCACACGCAGAAGCGTTTGTTCGCGCCCTCACCCGTGACTAACGGCGGCTGCCAGGCCTCCTTGCGCTTCTCGGCGTGTCCGCAAGCCGGGCACGCGTACTCTATCATGGCGTCCGGCTCCCCGGCCAACTTCATCAGCTTGACCTTTCCTTTCGCCTCGCCCTTACTGTTCGCAAGCTCGCGCGTGGTTATGAATTCGATTCCCATTCAGAATCCGCCTCGCCTTCGTCCGCGTCGCGGTGCCTTACTTGCCCGCGGCCACTGTCGGCTTGTTCTTCGGTCTGAGCGCCCTACTCCCGCACTTCCTGCACTTGACCTTCCCGAGCCTGATATGCCTCGGATCGGCGCGTATCTTGGACTTGCACACCTTGCACACGAAAACGCCCGTGAATATCCTTCTCACGGCCTCCGGATAAAGTTTCTTGACCATGTTTTTCGCCTGCCGCGCTTGCCGTGCGACGAACCCGCAGCGGCCTTTCTATTAGATGTGCTGTGTTAGATTTAAATATTATCAAGGTGCTGTTAGGTGTATGAAAAGCGGGGAGGAGGCATTTCGGCCGAAAGCCGGGTCCGACAGGCGTCCGGCGTCTTTTATGCGCAGGATAAGGAAATCCGGCGTGTTCAGCACGCTGTTCTACATGTTCTTGGGCGTCGGCATGGCGCTCGTGGTGAAGCAGGGGCTCGCGTTCGGACTGACAACGGACATGCCCGTTGTCGCCGTGATCAGCGCCTCGATGCAGCACGACCACGCGTCGCAGACGCACTACCAGTGGCTGCGCGACAACCTCGGGTATGATGAAGGTTATGTGGACTCGTGGCCGATGCCCACGGGCTTCCTTGTTGGCGACATGCCGATAGTGCAGGGCAGCGGCAGCTACGCGGTCGGGGACGTGATCGTATACAGCGTCCCGGGCAGCGACGTCCCGATAATACACCGCATAGTCAAGATAAACGCCGACGGCACGTACCAGACGAAGGGCGACAATAACCTGCAGCAGCTGCCATACGAGTTCTCCGTGCGCGAGGATCAGATACACGGCCGCGTGGTCGCGCTCATCCCCAAGCTCGGATACTTCAAGGTGTTCACGACGCGGGCCTTCGGCCTGTCATAGGCGGCCGGCCGGCGTTTTGCCCGGATGTTAGCTTTATAGGTCGTTGCGCATAACAGTTATAACGAAACAGCAGAGCGAGGAAAGATGGAAAATGGAGTTCTGCGAAAAGTGCGGGAAGATAATGACGGTGAAGAAGAGGCCTAGTGGTTCTAGCGTGCTCGTGTGCGCCAAGTGCGGCAGGGAAAAGCCGATGAAGAAGGATGACGCTATGATAACGGGCTCGCTGCCGATCAAGAAGAAGGGTATAGTCATCATGCAGAAGGGCGACGAGGCCATAGACCTTCCGAAGACGAAGGTGATGTGCCCAAGCTGCGAGAACTCGGAGGCGTACTGGTGGATGCAGCAGACACGCAGCGCGGACGAGCCGCCCACGCTTTTCTACCGATGCACCAAGTGCAACTACAGCTGGCGCAGCTACGGTTAGGTCGCGTAAGCAGGTAGCCCGCAGTTTTATTTAAATCCGTCCGTCCCAAACTAATCTTAGTGTTTTGATGATTCCGGAGAGGTACGTCCCGAAGAAGGTTTCGGCCATAAGCGAATCCGACAGGCGCGTCGCGATCGTCGGCACGCTCGAGACGATAAGTGGCGATGGCGCTGCGGCGCAGACGGTCGTGGACGACGGCACCGGTAAGATAGAGTTGTTTTTCGACGGAGGCGAGAACCCCGCAGTCGCGGAGGCCGTGCGCAGCGAGAACGGAAGGCTCGTGCGAGCCTTCTGCACGAACGACGCTGGCAAGCTGAGGCTGGACGTCCTGCAGCCGCTGGCCGGCGCTGATTTAAATCTGTTGAAGACCGTTGAAGAATTATACGAGAAGGCGGGGTTGTGAAAAATGGAATGCGAGGCATTCGATAATGGCGGCGTGCCGTCGCGCGCGGAAACGACGAAAAAATACAGAATCCCCGCAGATTCGGCAAGCGCCCTGGCGCTGTACAACGGCGTGAGAACGGCGGTTTGCGGCTGCGTCTCGAACAACATCAGCACGACAATGTCGTTGGCCGCGTACATCGTGCTCATAGAAGCATGGAAATATCTAAAGTGATGGGGACGTTGTGGAAGGTGTTCGAAGATGTTCAAAGTGACTCTGGCCGACGTTAACCTGCTGCGCGATCCGCTCGCGTCCATAGGGGAGATAATCGACGAGGGGGTGTTCAAGGCGGGAAAGGACGGGCTGCGCTTCGTGGCGGCCGACCGGGCCATGGTAGCTGTCGTGGACTTCCAGCTTTCGCCGAGCGCGTTCGAAAAGTACGAGGTCTCGTCCGACGGCGGCGACGACCAGAAGCTCGGGTTGAACATAACCAACTTCCTGTCGGTGATCAAGCGGGCCGGCACGGGCGACAAGATATCCATGGAGCTCGCGGGCGCCAAGCTGCAGGTCTTTATCGAAGGCGCGAGCAGGCGCAGGTTCGTGGTTCCGCTGCTCGACCTAGGCGAGGAGGAGATACCGCCGGTGGACCAGCTCGAGTTCAAGTCCCGCGCGCAGGTCAGGTCCGACGTGCTGCAGAGCGGCGTGGCCGACGCCGAGATAATAGCAGATTCGATAATCTTCGAGACCACGCCTTCGAAGTTCGTGATGTTCGCGGAGGGCGACGCGAGCCGCACAGAGCTAGAGCTGGAGAAGGGCAGCGCTGGCCTGATCGAGCTGGACGTCCAGGCCGGCGCGAAGGCGCGATACGCGCTGGACTACCTGAAAAAGATGGTGAAGGCCGCCAAGATCACGGACTCGGTGACGATCGAGCACGGCGAGGACTATCCGATGAGGCTTTCGTTCGCGGTGGGCGACAAGGTGAAGATAAGGTACGTTCTCGCCCCGCGTGTTGTAGAAAACTAAATTCCAATCCTTTAGAAATGGAAAACAAAGTACACCGCCGTCATCGCCACGAACGCCGCGGCCAGCCAGCCTGCGTAAATCGACAACTGCCCGCTCGCCATGAACCAGTCACGCAGCACCTCGATTGCTAGCAGCGCTCCGATGAGTAGCCTTATCATGCTTCCTGGGCTGGGCATGCATCAACACCAATGTTGTGAAGCTCTACAATTTTATCTATGTCAGGCAATTAATAAAAAGGGCTCGATGCCATGAAGAACGCGCTCGTTGCCGGGATACTTTATCAGGTCGCGGACCTCCTGGAGATGCAGGATGTCCCGTTCAAGCCGCAGGCCTACCGCCGCGCCGCGCGCGCGATCGAATCGTTGCAGAAACCGATTGAGGACATCGTCCGCGAAGGCGGGACAGCCGCGCTCGAGGATATACC
Organism: Candidatus Aenigmatarchaeota archaeon; assembly: GCA_043818155.1. Classification (GTDB taxonomy): domain Archaea; phylum Aenigmatarchaeota; class Aenigmatarchaeia; order CG10238-14; family SCSR01; genus JAPLUY01. The sequence continues at coordinate 4,535 of JBDRGB010000014.1, forward strand.
GGGCGTCGGCAAGGCAATCGCTGAGAAGGTCGATGAAATCGTGCGCACGGGAGCGCTTGCTTACTTGGACGAACTGAAGAAAGGGATGCCGATAAACGTCGACGAGCTGTTCGCGGTCGAAGGCGTCGGACCGAAGAAGGCGAAGCTGTTCTACCAGAAGCTGGGCGTGCGCGACCTCGACAGCCTGGAGCGCGCTGCGAAGTCGGGCAAGCTGCGCAAGCTGTCTGGTATGGGTGAGAAGTCGGAGCAGCATATACTGGAAAGCATAAAGTTCGCGCGCACCGCAGGCAAGCGCGCGCTGCTCGGATACATCCTTCCGGTCGCGGACGATATAAAGAAGAGACTCGAGGATTTGTGCGCGGTCGAAAACGTAGAAGTCGCGGGCTCGATACGCAGGATGAAGGAGACGATTGGCGACATAGACGTGCTCGTTATAACCGAGCATCCCGCGAAGGTTTCGGACTTTTTCACCAATATGCCGAACGTCGATCGTGTGGTTGCGAAAGGACCGGCTCGCAGCACAGTGCAGTTGGCCGAGGGTATCGAGTGCGATCTGCGCGTTGTCGAGAAGAAGTCGTTCGGCAGCGCGCTGATGTACTTCACTGGCAACAAGGACCACAACATCGCGCTGCGCAGGATTGCGATAAAGAAAGGATGGAAGCTCAGCGAGTACGGGCTGTTCGCAGGCGCGAGGCAGATTGCAGGAAAAACGGAGCAAGGGATTTACCGCAAGCTCGGCATGCCGTACATAGAACCCGAGATGCGCGAGGCGACCGGCGAGATAGAAGCTGCGATTAAGCAAAAGCTGCCGAAACTGATTGGTTATGACGACGTGCGCGGGGATATGCAGACGCACACGAAGTGGAGCGACGGGACGAACACCATCGAGGAGATGGCCGAGGCAGCGAAGGCGCTCGGGCAAGAGTACATAGGCATAAGCGACCACGTGGGCACGCTGCGCATCGCGGGCGGCATGACAGCAGGCGGCCTCGCGAAACAGTCGAAGGCGGTCGAGAAGGCTAGAAGGGCGGTGAAGGGAACAGGGATTCTGCACGGCGCCGAGGTGAGCATACTCGCGGGCGGCAAGCTGGACATGACGGATTCGGTGCTGAAGGAACTGGATTATGTAGTGGCGAGCGTGCACGGTGGATTCAGGCAGAGCGAGGAACAGATGACAGCGCGCATCGTGGCCTCGATGGAGAACGAGCACGTCGACATAATCGGGCACCCGACCGGCCGCCTGATCCAGGAGCGCAAGCCGTACGACGTCGACATGGAACGGCTATTCGAAACCTCGAAACGCACGGGCACGCTGCTTGAGATAAACTCCTATCCGAACCGCTTGGATTTGAACGCGGAAAACGTGCGGCGCGCGATAGAGATGGGCTGCAAAACGATTATCAACACGGACGCACACAACGCGGAGCATCTGAAGTTCCTGCGGTTTGGCATCGCTACTGCGCGCCGCGGCTGGGTCGAGAAGAAGGACGTCGTGAACGCGCTGCCGATGAAGCGTATGCTGAAAGCGCTGAAGTAAGCACGATTTCATAGACCTTCATGCCTATCTAGAGAATATCCCCTTCAGCCTCTCTGCGAGCTTGGCGGCCGCGCCGGCATCCTCGTCGTCGCGCTTGGACTTTTTTTTCTTTCCGACTATCGGCATCGGTTTCCCGCGCTTGCCGCCCCCAATGCGGCTCACGTCTATCTTCGAATAATCGACATCCGAGTCCGCACCGGTTTCATAAGCCTCGTCCAAGTTCAGGTCTTTGCTTTCCTCCTCTTCGGCCAGGTCTTCCGTATCGCCCGCTTCAGTATAGTCTGGTTCGCCTTCGTCCTTGGCCGACTCCTCCACGTACTCGAACGCCTCCTCGACCGCTTCCTGCGCCTGCGGGGTTATGCCAGCGAGCAGGCCGGCTATCTGCATCAGCGGCATGCAGCTCGCCGAGTTCGGTTTGTACCAGAGTATGGGCACGCCCTCGGCCGTGGCGTCCATCACGTTCTCGTCGAAAGGTATCTGGCCTATGACCGGCATGCTGAAGATTTCCTCCGCCTTCTCCGGCGTTATCTCGTAGCTCTTCCCGCGCACCATGTTCAGCACTATGGCGAACTTGCTGTGGCCAATCATGTGCGCAACCTCGTTGCACCGCACCACATCCATGATGCTCGGCGCCGTTGGCGTGGTAACGAAGATTATCTCGTTGCAGGCGTTCAGCACGCCGATTGTCTCGCGGCCCAGGCCCGCGGCCGAGTCGAGTATGACGAAGTCGAACCTGTCCAGGTTCGCGAGTTTCTTGACTATCTTCTCGAGGTCGTGCATGTCCACGTTCTTCAGGTCCGTGAACTTCTCGGACGCCGGGATGAACATGACCCCGTTCTGGTCGAGGGGCGCGAACGCCACGTCGACCTCACCTGCGAAGACGTTGTTGATGGTCGTTGAGAAGTTCTTCACGCCCATATAATAGCTCAGGTGCGGGGTGGTCACGTTGCAGTCGACGACCACGACTTTCTTTCCGATGGCGGTCAGCGCAATCGCGAGGTTGGCAGCGAACGTCGTCTTGCCGACACCTCCCTTGCCGGAGATTATGCCTATGATGCGCACCTTGGATTCCGCCGCGCCGGCGGGCATCTTTCCGACGTCCGCGTAATCGGTTCTCCGCTCGGCCGCCGCTCCCGACCCCTCTGACATATGACCATCTTCCAAACGCCAAAACACGCGCTCGATAATTCTATTTGATGGGTTCTTTTATAAATATCCAGCTATCATGCAACTGCAGCAACCACGGCGGGTGCCACTGCTGTGAACATCACGTAGTTCAGCGCGAAGTTGGAACCGCTCCACACGAGCTCCTGGAAGAAGTCGCCGAACATCACGGTGCCGACCGCGCCAGTGATGACATTGTACAGCCCGGAAAGAGAGACGCCTAGAAGGGCCACGCCAAAGGGCCATTCGTGGCCGTACCCGGCCAAAAAACCTATCAAGGACATGGTCGGTATGCAGTACACCAGGTGCGCGCCGAGGTTGCGCGCAAGCACGAAATGCAGCGCGACTAGAACGCCGCCCATCATGAGGCCGGCGGACGGGCCGTACAGGAAGCCGGCGAGCACCGTGACGAAAGTGACGAGCTCTATGCCGACTTTGCGGAGCTGCCATTCGCCGAGGAAGAACGCGAGCCCGAGCTCCGCGAGCACGAACATCACGAACACGAACTGGCCGAGCATGCCGGCGGCCATCGCGATCAGCGCGACGAACGCGACCAGCGCAGCCGCAGCCTTGCCCCTGTTCTTCTGCGCGTATTCCACAACAGCCAGCAGTGCGGCCAGCGCGTCGAACGTCATAATGAGAATTGCCGCGCCGAACGATTTAAATAGCGATGTAGATATGTTATTTATCGCGATGCTGGAGTCGCCTAATCCGGTATGGCACAGGCCTGGAAAGCCTGCGAGCGCAAGCTCTTGCGAGTTCAAATCTCGCCTCCAGCGCTTACTTCATCTAGGAAAAATTAAAAACGGAAAGAAAGAAATTCCAAACGTTCCATTGCACGATACCGTTCACTTTTACTTCGTCTCCTTGAATGCCTGGCCGTAAAGGGTGTACGACATTACGGACAGCGCGAACAGCGCGATCGCCCCGCCGAACCAAGGCACGAACCTCAGCACCGCTACCAACACCACGCTTACCAACAGCATGGTTATCCACGCCAGTGCGTATCTGGTGTTGAACGCCTTGTGCATGACCTTACCCAAGTCGAACGCCGCTGAGAAGTCCTTCTTTGACAGGTAGTTGAGCACGGCAACCGGCGCTAGGAAAGACGCGAGCAACGCGAGAACGCCGCCCACCATCATGAGCGGAGCGGCCTTCATCATGCCGGGCAGCACCATGTACCAGTTCTGCGCCAGCACCTGCACGATCTGCTCGTTGGCCGCGAACCCGCCTCCCATCATCTGGCCGGTAAGTTCCGGCGAGAGGTTGTTCGCCATCATGCCCATCATGTCGCCTACTGCTATGCCTATCCCGAATCCCATCAGCGCGAGAGCGGGAAGCGCGTATATCAGCTTCACCAGCGTCGCTCCGATCCCCTTCACGAACAGGTAGCTCCAGTCCTTCCACTCGGGCATGTTCTTGGAAGGCTTGGCCTTGCCGACGCCCGAGCTCTCGATTGCGAATCCCTGGACTATCGTGAAGTTGACTATCGGGACTATGCTCAGCACTATTCCGATCGCGAGCTTCTTGAAGTCTGTGAACGGCTTTTTCAAAGCCTCTTCGTACTTCATCTTTTGTCCCTCGCTTGCTTTTCATTCATTTTTTGTTTCGCATCTGCCTAAACGCAGAAAAGAATCATTTCATCCCGTGCGCGTCCTTGGCTTCCTCTTCCATCTTGTCCAAGTGCGTGTAGTAGTCCGCGAACTCGTTTAGGTGCGCGAGCGCTATCTTGCCAGTGATCATCGGGTCGTCGTCCGTGACGTTCGTGTGAGGGTCGCGCGCGCCGTGCTCCAGCTCAACATCCATGCCCATTCGGAACTGTTCTATGTCGAACTCATCCCAGTTTATCCCGAGCTTCTCGCCTATCTCCTTCGCCTCCTCGGCCGTGAAACTTTCCCTCGCCATATCGCATCAGTGTGAAATATAATTCGTTTTTGCCGCTAATAAAAGATTCTTCCGGTGACTAGAAATGCACAAGCTTCCTGTACTTTTCGAAGCGCGCCTCTATGTCGGCGGTCGTTATCTTCAGGAAACGGTCCACGCTGAAGTCCTCGACCGCGAAGCTGCCCATGACGTTGCCGTAAACGACTGCCTCCTTGAGCGTGAAGTCCGCGAGGCTGTCGCGGCGCGCTATGTGTCCGACGAACCCTCCGCCGAACGAGTCGCCCGCGCCCGTGGGATCAACTATGTCCTCGAGCGGGTACGCGGGCGCGGGGAAGCAGAAATCGCCGTTCTCCTTGAACAACAAAGCGCCGTGCTCACCCTTCTTTATTATCGCGAACTTGGGCCCGAACCCCAGCAGCTTACGCGCGCACTTGATAAGGTTCACCTGGTTCGTTATTTGCCTCGCCTCCTCGTCGTTAACGATTATCGCATCCACCATGCCGAACATCCTTTCCAACTCGGGCCGCGTGTTCTCTATCCAGTACTTGATTGTGTCGCATACCGTGAGCTTCGGAGAGTCCATCTGCTCGAGTAGGCGGATTATCTGCGACGGGTCGTTGTTGCCCATGTAGACGTACTTCTCCTTGCGCAGGCTCTCCGGCAGCTCGGGCATGTACCCAGCCGTCACGCCAACCTCGGTGGCGAGAGGCGTGCGCTTGCCTAGGTCCATGTCGAAGGACGAGTCGTAGAAGAAGCTCTTGCCGGGGAGGGTCCGTATGCCCGAGACGTCCACGCGGCCCCGCAGTATGTCCAGGAACTTCTGCGGATAGTCCGTGCCGATTGCCGCAACGACGCTTGTCTTCGTGAAGAAGCTCGCTGCCAGCGATGTGTACGAAGCCGCCCCACCCATGACGCGCTCCGCCACCTTGAACGGCGTGCGCGTGGTGTCGATCGCGACCGTGCCGAATACGAGGACCATACGGGTTTCACTCCACGAGCGCCTTCACCAGGTCGGAACGCGCGATGATGCCAACGAGCCTGCCCCCGCTCACCACAGGCAGGCGGTTCACGTCGTGCTCGTCCATCTTCTCCGCCGCGTCGAATATGCTCTCATCCGGCTGCACGGAGATGACGTCGCCGCTCATTACGTCCTTTATCCGCACCTTCATCATGCGCTCCAGCTCCTTCCTCGTGGTAAGCTGGGCGTTGCCCAGCTTCATAAGGCCGAATATGATTAGGCTCATCGAAGTGCACGTCGCGGCGCTTACCTTTTCGCGCTTGTACAGGCTGCGGCCCATGAACTTCACGAGGTCGGACTCGCTCACGACGCCAACGACGCGCCTCGTGCGCTTGTTCGCCACGACGGGCGCGCCCGAGATGCGCTTCCTGGAGAAGACCTTCGCCGCGTCGAATATGCTGTCCTCGGGCGTGAAGTACACCACGCGGCGGTTCATGAAATCCCTGACTTTCTTCATGGTCCCTGAAGATTATTTCTATTCGCGCATATAATTAGCTTTATGAACGAGTGGTACATCGTTCCGGCGTTCTTCTGCGTTTGGTTCGTACTCAAGCTGCGCGCCGAGGAAGGGTTCTTTGTGCCGCTGCCCATGGGCACGGTGCGCGCGATGCTGCGGCTCGCGAATCTTCGGAGAGGAGAGACGCTCTACGACCTCGGGAGCGGGGACGGGCGGACTGTGATAGAGGCATCGAAGCTCGGCGCTCGCGGCGTCGGCATCGAGTACAGCATCCCCATACACCTGCTGGCGAGGCTGCGCGTCGCGTTGAGCGGCGTTCACGATGTAAAACTGATGCGGAAGGATTTTTTCAAAATAAAACTGAATGATGCGGACGTGGTCACGTTTTATCTCACACCAAAGCTTGCGAAACGGCTCGGTCCGAAATTGAAACGCGAGTTGCGCAAGGGCGCGCGAGTCGTGTCGGCGGCGCACGAAATCCCAGGATGGAAACCGATGGAAAAAATACAGACAGGACACTTTTTGACGTACATGTACAAAGTTGAGTGAGTATGCAAATAAGGTTGGTTCATATATTCATATTAATTATCCTGGCAGGAATTTTCTTATTGTTATTTTCAGTACCGCTTTTGATAAATATTGTATCTGAAAAATTTGACATGGGAATAAACATCGGAAAAATACACGGAACTTCGATGTATCCTACAATAACAGAATACGATTATTTTCTAGAAAATAGACAATATTCTGAAATTAAAGTTGAAGATATAGTTTCTTTTTATCAAAAAGAATATTTTGACCGAGAAAAAGTGCCGGACAGATATATATATCACACAGAGTGATAAACATCTCTAATTTTGAAAGCATTACATATTACAGAACCAAAGGAGACAACAATATAAATGAAGATAATGTTACTTTAACGTCTGCTAATATAGTAGCAAAGGTGGAATCTGTCTGTAAAAATTGTTTCTTATTTCACCTATTAATTTCGATAGCGACCACACTAATTACTACATTAAAAATAAAACAAATAATAAAAGCTTAGTGCACGAAGCTTCCTGGTTTGACTTCCTTCTGCGGCACCATGCACACAGGCGTTTCCTCGCCGCTCTCGTCGACGTCTTCCGCGCAGAATATCATGCACTGGCTCTCCACGCCCATGAACTTCTTTCGCTCGAGGTTCAGCATGAACATGTACTCCCTACCGACGACGTCTTCGGGCTTGTACCAGCGCGCTATGCCGGACACGGCCTGCAGCTTCTCGCCTCCGAAGTCCACGATTAAGCGCAACAGGTTCGTCGATCCTGGAATGGGTTCCGCCGATTCGACCCGGCCGATTCGCAGGTCGAGCTTCTGGAACTCGCTGAACGGTATAACAGGCTTGTCTGATTTTTTCTCTGCCTTTGTTTGCACCTTTTTCTCAATTTTCTTTTCTGCTTTCTTCATTTGCATGTGTTCTTCCTCCACCACTTCTATTTTTCTGAACAACGGCGATATCTTTCCGAGCTTGTGCCCAGGCTCCATGCGTTTCTTGCCGACGTTTTCGAAAGCGTCTATCTTATCTTTTATTCCAAGCTGTTTCCATAAAACCTCGGCCGAGAACGGCAGGAACGGCCACGACAGCGTCGCGAGAGCGCGCACGGCGTTCACGGAGACGTACAGCGTTGTGCCGCAGTCGCGTTTGTCGCTCTTCAACGTTTCCCACGGTTGCTTCTTCTGGAAATACCGGTTCCCCTCGGCCGCGAGCTCGAGCGCCGCGTGCAATGCGTCCTGAAGTTTGTACTCGTACATGGCTTTTCGCACAGCTTGTTTCGTTTCGCCTATTTTATTCAGCAGCGCTGTCTCGTGCTTGCCGAGTCTGCCCGGCTTCGGCACTCCTGACCTGAAGTTCGCCTTCAAAAACGACAGCACGCGATAGACGAAGTTGCCAAAGTTCGCTATCAGCTCGTTGTTGGTCTTCTCTATCAACCGCGCCTCGGAAAAGTCGCCGTCCTCGAAGGTCGGTATTTCATTCAGCAGGTAGTAGCGCACGGCGTCCGGCCCGTACTCGTCAATCAGCGCCACCGGGTCGACTACATTGCCCAGGGACTTGGACATCTTCTGTCCTTCCACCGTGACGTAGCCGTGGACGAAAACGGACTTTGGTACGGGCAGGCCGGCTGACAATAGCATGGCCGGCCAGTATATTGTGTGGAAGCGCGTTATACCTTTGCCTATTACGTGCATGTCCGCCGGCCACCGTTTCCTGAACTTCGCGTCGTCGGTGCCGTACCCGACCCCGGTAAGGTAGACGCCGAGCGCGTCGAACCAGACGTACATTATCTGAGACGCGTCGCCGGGAACGGGCACGCCCCATCCCTTCGCGCGCGCAACCGAGCGCGATATGCTGAAATCTTCCAAGCCGGCCTTGACGAAAGCGAGCGCCTCCTTCCGATGCGTCTCTGGCAGTATCCACAGCCCGTTGCTCTCGATCAGCTTCGCCAGCTTCTTCTGGTACCTGCTCAGGCGAAAAAAGTAGTTCTCCTCCTCGACCATCTCCGGCTTGCGCCTATGCTCCGGGCACAGCCCGTCCACCAGTTCGGACTCCTTGTAGAAAGCCTCGCATCCCACGCAGTACAGACCCTTGTATTTCTTCTTGTAGACATCGCCAGACTTGACGCAAAGCTTCCACAGCTTCTGCACGCCCGGCCAGTGTTCCTTGCTCGAGGACGAGCGCAGGAACACGTCGTTCGACAGGTTGATCTTACCGGCGAATTTCCTGAAAAGCTCGGAGTTCTGGTCACACAACTGCTGCGTCGTGATGTCTCGCAGCTCTGCGGCCTGCACGTTCTTCAGGCTGTTCTCGTCCGCGCCCGTGACTAGGAAGACGTCCTTGCCGAGAAGCTTCTGGAAGCGCGCTATTGCGTCCGTCTGCACGAACTCGAGCGCGTGGCCTATGTGCGGGGACGCGTTGACGTAAGGGATGGCTGTGGTGATGTAGAATTTGGGCTGCCGCTTCGACGCCTTCCTCGGTTTCGCCTTCGCCTTCACGGCCTTCGATTTCGCCTTCGTCCGGACCGTTTCGACCACCAACGCGCCTTATAATTTCTAGTGGTTTGTAGGACTAAAAATACCGCGGAACCCGCCAGAACGATGTGGCATGCAGGCGGTCCGCCTACCTCATTATCTTGACGAACTTCGGCGCGAGGACCATGTATCCCTCCTCGATGCCGACTATGTCCCAGCCGAACTGGATGCACCTTCGCTTGAGCATCTGCACGGTCTGCTTGAACTGGCCGAGGTCCTTCTTCTGCAGGTCGGATATCTTCAGGAACAGAACGTTCCCTTCCTTCACGAGCTTCTCGATGCGGTCCACGTCGTTGACGCCCTGTAGGTTCTCCACGCGCACCGTGACCTTCTCAACCGGGCCTTCGGCCTCGGTCGGCAGCTCCATCTGCTCCTCCTCGGCCTGCGCGAACTTCTTCAGCCTGTCGAAAAATCCCACTAGTCCCACCTAGGTTTAATTTTACACTTCAACAGATTTAAATCTGTGGCGAGCGCCAAAAACAAAAGCGGCGCTCGAAAATACAAATCCCTTACAGCATCTCCACGTAGTCCGCGGCGTTCTGCAGCCCGCTCGACATGCCCGGCTCGGCGCCTATGACTATCACGCGCTTTCCGTAGGACTTGGCCATGTGTATGACCGGCATGTAGTCCGCGTCGCGCGTCGCCAGCGCCACGAAGTCGATGTCGCGAGCAATCGCCGCCTCGACCGCGTTTATGGCCATGGCCACGTCGATGTCGTTCTTCTCCGCCTCGACCTCCGCCAGTATCATCTCGGCCTGGAAGCCCTCGTTGATTATCGCCTCGATGAGCTTCTCCGGCGCGAACTGGTTGACAAAGACCTTCGCCGAAACCACGCGGCCGTACTTCAGCACGCTCTTCTTCAGCTCGCGCAGGTCTATCATGAACTCCTTCCTGAGCATGTTCGGCCCGTCCACGAACAGCGCTATGCGCGGTATTTCGTCGTCCGGTCCGCTGCTATTGGCGCGCGTCACAACGTTCCTACTCCTGTACATCATATCACCTTCCTTCGTTTTCTCACTTGCCTTACGCCTTGCCTGCCATACCTTAGTGGCCTGCTCAGCTTGACACAACCCGATAGGAAAAGTCGAAAACTTCAATGACCGGCACATGCGCCGGATAATTGTCATGGCCTTTCCTTCGGCTGCTCTTCGTGCGACTTACCACACGAAGCTGCTGTGATCGCCCGCGCCCTTCACGAACACGGCCGAGCCTTGCAGTATTATATTGGAGTTGTCAAGCTTTAAAAAGCCCATGAACCCGCCTATGTCCAGCCTCTCGCGGTTCAGTTCCTCGGTCGACTTGGCAGTGCCGTCGGCAGCCAAGCGCCTGATGGAGCCCTCGACCGACTGCAGCGAGATCAGCGGCTGTGCTATCCTGTCCAAGACGAAGCCGAGCGGAGCGACCTCGAAGCTGACCTTCATCGGCTTCTCTGACGTTCCGTCGGCCAGCGTGTATTTCGTGCCGTCCACCGTGATTTCCTCGGCCTCGCCGGTGAAGCGGACGTTGCCTTCGGTCGTGTACTCGAACAGACCGTAGACCGCGGGCGACTCTATCTTACATTCCAGCGACTCCTTGTGCAGCGACGTGGTGCTTATCCTCACCGCAGACGCGCACACGCCCGACACGGAGAGGCTGGCGTTCGACACAGTGTAGTTCTGGCTGAAGAAGCCCTGCCTCGCCGCGGTCAGCGACATCCGGAAAGTCGCGCCTTCGGGCATCTTCTGGCCGAAGATCCCGCCGTACGTGAACGCTCCGGACACGAACCCGCCTATCCTAGCCTTCAGGAACTCGAAGCTCCAGCCGAAGTACTCGCGGCCGGGCTCTGTCTGCATGAGCATGAAGCCTATGCCGATGACCACTACGACCGCAAAAACAGCCTTGAGGTTCATTCTTGTCACCACGCGCCGGCCCTGCGAGGCAGTTCGAATCAATTTAAAGCCCGGTAATATAATTATGTATAAGAAAGTTAAAAAAGTAATACCGGTTCTGGCGCGGTTTGGCGGCCGGAACTGGGATTGATGATAGTTTAGGGTGGTTATGATGGTCACGATGGGGTTATTCGACTTTTTCGGAGGCGGGGGCGACATGTGGGGCAGCGTGCTCTGGTTCCTGGTGTTCATGATGTTCATGATGTTCTACCCGCGGCTGATAGTGACGCAGATGCTCTGGAAGCTCGACCAGTCCGCGCGGATGGTTGAAGGCCTGACCAAGAAGGCGAAGGGCGCGGTCCTGCGGCGCATTTCGAAGAACCCCGAGCCGAGGCTGACGCAGGACGTCGGCAACTTCCTGGAGTTCTTCCCAATCATCCCGATCAGCCTTGACCCATACGGGATGGTCAACAAGCTCGGACACATAATGGAGAACTACGACGACCGCTTCGACGCGTTCGTGGACGAGGTCGCGCCGAAGGCCGGTAAGGAGGATAAGGAGAACATAAAGGGCGGGCTGAGCGGCGCCATCTCGCTGCACGGCGTCTCCAAGATAGTGCGGCACTACGTCGAGCTCATACGCAAGACCAAGAACCTGCAGCTCGCGATGGTGCTGCAGATGCAGCTGCCGATGATAGAGCGTTTGGCTGCCGCGCTTCTCGACGGGACGGAGTCGCTGTCCAACGGATGGCCGATAGGTGACTCGATGGGCCCGTTCGTGGCCGCTAGCATGATAGGCGACACGGCCGTGCGCGAGATAGAGAAGGGCACGGTAGTGGCCACCAAGCGCCTGGCCGGCCGCAAGGTTTTCATTGTCAAGGCCAAGGGCCCGGGCAGCCGCGTTGGAAAGATAGACAAGGCGATAGCCGCAATCGTGAAGCGCAACAGGATAGCTAAGATAATAACCATGGACGCGGCCGTCAAGCTCGAGGGAGAGCGCACGGGCAGCGTCGCGGAAGGCGTGGGCGTGGCCATGGGCGGCATCGGCGTGGAACGCGCGCGCATCGAGGAAGTGATCGTGCAGCGCAAGATACCCATCGATTCGATTGTCGTGAAGATGAGCCAGGAGGAGGCTATGCAGCCTGTACGCGCCGAGATGCTGGCAGCTATTCCGCGTGTGGCGAAGATTGTGGAGGACCGCGTGAAGGCCACCAAAAAACCGGGCGCCGTCATCGTCGTTGGCGTGGGCAACACGTCGGGCGTGGGCAACAACCGCAAGGACGTGGCGAAGGCCGAGCAGCTCGCGAGGCGCAACATGGCCGTAATGCGCAAGCGCGAGCAGAAGCTCAAGGCCGATAAGAAGAAGAACTGGTGGAAGGACCTGCTCACGGGCGGGTAAACGCCTGAGGCAACGGCAGCGACAACGCATAAATCCTTGAAGCGCGAAGACTCGATATGGGGACGACGGCCGAAAGGCGGTGCAAGAGCGAATATGTAAGGGTCGTGCCGAAAGGCGTTAAAAAGATTCTGGAGACGGGCGAGAGTCCTATAGATGGGATGTACTTAAAAGTTTCTGAAATAGAAAACAGCAATGGCCATATCATAACCTACGACAAGAAAAAGTAGTGGCGTGGGTTTAAGGACTTTAACGCACAGTGTTGGTAGAGTGTGAGGTGCCTTTGTGAAAGTCGCGATAAAGCGCATTGACAAAGAACTGCCGCTGCCCGTTTACGAGACAGGCGGCGCTGTCGGATTCGACATAATGTGCAGGGAAGACACGACAATCGGACCGAAATCGATTGGTCGGATTCCAGGGAATGCAATCGTGAAAGTCCCAGAAGGATACGCGCTGGTGGTCGCGCTGCGCAGCAGCACGCCCGCGAGGAAACACCTCCTGTGCCCGCACGGCATAGGCGTCGTCGACAACGACTACTGCGGCGAGGACGACGAGTTGATGGTGCAGGTATACAACTTCTCCGACTCGGCCGTCACGGTCGGTCGCGGGGAGAAGGTCGCGCAGGGAGTTTTTGTCAAGGTCGAAAAAGCCGAATGGGAAGAAGTCGACGAAATGGATAAGGCGTCAAGAGGCGGGTTCGGTAGCACAGGCTAGCCAGACCTATTTTTTAATTGTCTTTAAATAAGTTGGTATAAATTAGTTAAGCATGTACTCGCAATATGACGCCGCAGCAACCCCATGTTTGATTGAGTACAGAAAAATGATTTTGAACGCATCCAAAAAATCAAAGAATTATGTGGGTACGGTCGACGTTTACGGTAAAGGAACCAACAAGTCAAGGAGGTTTTCTATAAACTATTCGAAAGGAAGGTCCGCTTATTGCCTTTTCCACAGAGAAGAGGACAGAGTGTTCGCAGAAGAAGTGGACGACGATTTTGGCAGAACAAAAGTAATGTACGACAATTATTCTTACGACATAACCAGGCACTACGATATAGGCACTCCACCGAAGAAATCCAGAAATAGGGGATGGACAACCGAGTCCGCATTGATAACTCCCAACAACCTTTTTATCGTCCCGAAGATTTTGTTCCTGAGGGCAGCATGTTTCGATGAGAGAATTGACGACGATCTGCTGGGATGTATGTTGGAAGAGGCAGGCATTGAGATGTATAACAAGCCAATGGCTTCAACAATAATCAACGCAGAGACCGATGAGGTTCTTGAAGGAAAGGACAAGCTTTCCGCGATGCAACAGATGGTGTCTGTTGCGTTCAATCAATATACCCTTCCACTTTCTGACATCTACAGCAGTAATTATAGAGTAGTTAAGAGGATGTCTAAAAAGGACAGGATAGACGAGATATTACTGAAGGCTGATTTTGAAGGGATGATAGAGGATGGTGGATACGGACTGGAAGTTAAAGACAGGCTAATAGCATGGAGCGACCGACCATATGTAGAGGATGTTGATTTGAGAAGAAAGGGCGATGGTAAGTACCTGGTTCAAGTTGGATACAGGGGCGAACACACGCTCGACGCTGTCGGAGGAGTCGAAAGCCTGGTATTTTTGATGTTATTGGCTGAAAACAAACCAAGCGAGATTACCGACAGGTTTACATCATACAAAGAATTTAAGAGTTGCGTAAATGCGAAGGCAAAGCATGAAAAGAGCGTTGCAAAATTATTTTCAACAAAAAATAGATTCAGGCAGGGATTTACTGACTATGTTGAAGACGAATCGTTTTGGAGAACTAGCCTGTTGGACTCTGTGAAGAGATTGTACGAGTAATCACAGCTCCTCGTACTTTTTCTTTATCTCTGCCAGGTTGCAGGTGTCGGGCTTCATCTTGCCCTCCGGGCAGTATCCGAGCTGCACGCAGTTAGGCCCGGCGTTCTCGAATATCACGGGCGCGACCTTCCTCGCCTCCGCGAGCATCGCGTCTGCAAGCTCCTTTATCTCCCATTGTGCCCGCGCGCAGCATCGCAGCCCGAAAAAGTGCAACAACTCGCGCGCATTCATCGTGACAGTAATCGCAGTCTTCGCGGCGTTCGGCAAATAGAAGCGCGCGTCTTCCGCTGGTATTTCATCGGCCACGGCCTCCTCATACCATTTTGCGATTTCCGCCATCCTCTGCTTGAATTTTTCCTGTTGTTCGGGCGTCTGGAAAGTGTGCGGTACCACGAACCAGTCCGAATCCGCGTTCAGCTTGACGTAGCGCTGGCTCTGCTGCGTGTAGGATGCGATGCGGTGTCGCACGAGCTGGTGAGTCAGCGAGCGCGACACGTCCTCCACGGCGAACGTGAAGTTTGCGTGCTCCACGATGCTGACATGGCCGCGGCCGACGACGTTGCGGATAAGCTTTTGCGCCTTCTCGATAGTCATCTCTTCGAAATTTTTCTCAACGCTTCCGTCAGTCGTAGAAGTCATAGCGGCTGCTGCGCACACCAGTTCTGGGTTTGGCGTGTAAGCCACGAGTTTTACTTTCATTCGATCACCACTTGTCCGCTCACTGCGGCGCGTGCTGCGCTAGTATGATTTTCATTACCTCGTCGACCTTCTGCTCGAGCTGCGCCAGGTCACCGTCGTTCTGTATGCGGAAGTCGGCGTGCGCCACGCATGCGGCCACCTGCTGTCCGTGCGGCGGCTCGCCCGCGCCCTGGTCGCGCTCGTCAACCTTCACGAACTCCTCGAACGTCTTCGGGTCGCGCGGGTCGTTCCTCATCTGGAGCAGCTCGAACCTGCGCTCCCTCGGAGTGTCCGTGGCTATAAGGAAAAACCTGCTCCCGAACTTCTTCTTCAGGTAGTCCACCTCGCCCGGGTTGCGTATGCCGTCGATTATCGTCAATTCCTTGTCCCTTGGCAGGTACTCGATCGCGAGCAGCGCGAGTATGTGCGGCCCGTATTTCTGCCGCATGTGGTTGCCCATCTCCTGCAGCGTGGTGCGGCTCATCACGCCCTTCTTCTTCTCCAGCTCACCGCGTATGACGTGCGAGAGCGTGACGTGGTAGCAGTTGTACTTGCGCAGCATTATCTGCATGACCGCGTCCTTGCCCGACGCTATCGTGCCCGTGATCCCTATGACAGCCTTCTGCGCCATTCAGAAACCTCCAACAAATCCTCTGTATTCTTTGATTTTGGTTTTTTAAATTCTTAAATCCCCGGCCGATGCCTGACGGCAGGAGAACGAGGAAAAATATAGAATGGTAAAAAAGAAAGCGCCAACTCGACGTGATACGACATCGGGAACACGCAGCGAAAGCGGACCTCTACAGGTCGCATTTGCGGATCGTCTTGCGTCCGTTGTCCTTAGCCCTATCCACGGCGCGCTTGACCTTCCAGGATATCCTCTCGTCCAGCGCCTTCCAAAAGTCCCCGCTTACGCGCATCTTGGACTTTTTCAGCATGCTCTTCACCGCGGACTTGACAGCCAGTGCCATTCTCACACCTCCTTGAAATCTCTCGGCTTAAAACTCGGTTAATTAATTTGTCGCACGGGCTGTATATAAATGATGCGGTAGGCTGCGCCCGGCGGCGGTTCAGCGCCTGGCAGCGGTTTTCGGCAGTTTCAGCGGAAACGCATAGGAACCTTTATAAAATGAAGTGCAAATAGAATTGTAATACGGTGGGCTTTCATGCCATTGAGACCAGGACGGGTATTGAAGAGAAAGAAGAGGCCATGGACGCGCGTGTCCAAGAGCAAGCCGAGGAAGAGCTACGTGGTCGGGGTTCCTCATCCGCGCATACACACCTTCGAGATGGGTGACAAGAACGGCAGCTTCGACAGCACAGCGTACCTAACGCCGAAGGCGGACGTCCAGATAAGGGACAATGCGCTCGAGGCGGCGCGCATAGTCGCGCAGAACTTCCTGGAGAAGAAGCTCGGGCAGACCGGCTATTACATGAAAGTGCTCGTCTACCCGCACAACGTCATACGCGAGCACAGCATAGCGACTGGCGCCGGTGCCGACCGTTTCTCGCAGGGAATGCGACTCGCGTTCGGGAAGCCGGTAGGCAAGTCCGTGCTCGTGAAGAAGGGCCAGCGCGTGATTATGCTAAAGTTCAACAAGCCCAGCATGGTGACGGCCAAGGACGCGCTCAGGCGAGCGGGCAGCAAGATACGCATGGGCCAGGGCATCGAAATCGTCGAGTAGGCTTTCCGTTCCTGCGGTTTTTGGATTTTTGCAGCGTTTCTTACCGACGAAAACCAACCACCTAACTAATTTATGACAAAAAATCAATTTCTATAAAGATGGTTATGCCCGAACCCGACGAGAAAGCGCAGAGTGCTGGACAACGTGCGAAAACGCCTTTCAACTACATACTCTGGTTCGACCAGATGGACAGGACGCAGATACCGCTCGTTGGAGGCAAGGGCGCGAACCTCGGAGAGCTCGCGGGCATGGAAATGCCCGTGCCCGACGGCTTCGCAGTTACCACGAAGGCGTTCGACTTCTTCCTCGACATGAACCGCATAAAGGACGAGATAGCCAGGCTTGTCCTGGCGTGCGACGTCGATGATGTGATGCAGTTGAAGAAGACGTCCGACACGATCAAGCAAACAATAATCAAGGCCGACTATCCGCAGAGCGTGAAGGACGAGATAAAGAAGGCATACGAACAGCTGTCCTACTCGCGCGACATACAGGTGCCCGAGGCGCTGGGCCTTATATCGATGGGCCGCGAGTACGCGAACGTGATAGTCCGCAGCTCCGCGACCGCGGAGGACCTGCCGAAGGCCAGCTTCGCGGGCCAGCAGGCCAGCTTCCTGAACGTGAAGGGCGTGCCGTACGTGTTCGAGGCGGTGAAGAACTGCTGGGCGTCGCTCTACGAGTCCCGCGCGATATTCTACCGCGCCAAGAACAACGTGGCGCACGCTAGCATTTCCGTGATTGTGCAGCGCATGGTCGATGCCGACAAGGCGGGCGTTACCTTCACAATGCACCCCTCCTCGGGCGAGAACGTAGTTATCCACGAGGCGTGCTGGGGCCTGGGCGAGACGCTGGTGCTCGGGAAGGTGCAGCCGGACCGCTACGTGGTTTCGAAGGACGGCGAGTACACGCTGCTAGAGGAACACATAGGCCGCAAGGAGATAATGCACCTGCGCGACATCGGGACAGGCCGCACTGTCGAAACGGCCGTGCCGCGCGAGAAGGTCGGCGCAAGGGTGCTGACAGACGACGAACTGAGGAGGCTGACGGCTTACGCCATGAAGATCGAGGACCATTACGGAACAGGCCAGGACATCGAATGGGCCGTGCGCGGGCCGAAGATATACATCGTGCAGACGAGGCCGATAACTACGCTCCCCGTCGAAGGAGCCGAAAAGGCGGTCGTTGCAAGGACAGATGGCATGAAGGCCATACTGAAAGGCATAGCCGCGTCGCCCGGCACTGCCGCGGGCGGAGTGAAGATAGTAGGGTCTCTGGAAGAGACGAAGAAAGTGGAGAAAGGCGATGTCATGGTCACTGAGATGACGTCCCCCGACTTCGTTCCGGCGATGGGCAGGTGCGTAGCCATCGTGACCGACCGCGGAGGGACGACCAGCCATGCCGCCATCGTGTCGCGCGAGATGGGCGTACCGTGCGTGGTCGGCACGGAGAACGCGACTAGGATACTTTCCGACGGGATGGTCGTCACCGTTAACGGTAGCACGGGCGTCGTGTACGAGGGCGCGGGGGAAGAGAGCCAACTCGCGGAACAGCCTGCGGGAGAGCAACCTGTTGAAGGGCATCCTGCCGAAGGACCCGTGCCAGAAACGGAAGAGCAACCAACCGAAGAACCAATCGAAGAGCCGCTGGCTGAAGAGGAGGCGGAAAGGGCGGTTGAAGAGGAAACATCGACAGTTGGAACAGCGGCCGCTGAGGAGGTGGAGGAACCGCGAGAGCCGGAAGAACCGAAGAGCGCAATCGAGGAGTTCATGTCCCTGGCCGAGGAGCTGGACAAAACGAACGGGGGCGGAGCTGAGGATGAAGACGAAGCCTACGAGGATGCGTCCGAGGGACCGCTGCCAGATGAGTACGCAACGGACGAATCGGACGGCCGCAGGCCCAAGGTTTACATGAACCTCGGCGTGCCCGACAAGATAGACGACTACAAGCACCTGCCGTTCGATGGCATAGGCCTCATGCGCATAGAATTCATCATAGCCGGGCTCGGCGAACATCCGTCAGCGATGATAGAGGCGGGCGAATCGCAGAAATACGTCGACGCGCTCGCTGCTGGGATCGAAAAGGTCGCAGCGGCCGTGAAGCCGAGGCCTGTAGTCGTGCGCTTCTCCGACTTCAAGACGAACGAATACCGAAACCTGAAAGGTGGGGAGAAGTTCGAACCGGAAGAAGCCAATCCGATGCTCGGATGGCGCGGCGTATCGCGCTTCGTGTCGCCCGAGTTCGAGGAGGCGTTCAGGCTCGAGTGCCGCGCGATGAGGAAGGTGCGCGAGAGTTGCAAGAACGTGTGGGCCATGCTGCCGTTCGTGCGGACCACGTGGGAGGTGGGCAAGTGCCTGGATATAATGCGCGAGGAGGGCCTTGACAACCACGCGGACGACACGTTCAAGGTATGGATCATGGCCGAGGTGCCAAGCGTGGCGCTGCTGGCGGACAGGTTCGCGGAACTGTGCGACGGAATAAGCATAGGCAGCAACGACCTGACTCAGTTGGTTCTTGGCGTCGACCGCGACTCCGAACGGTTGGGGAAGATGGGTTACTTCGACGAGCGAGACGAGGCCGTGAAAATGGCCATACGGCATATCGTGGAGAAGGCGCATTTGAAGGGGCGCAGCGTGAGCATCTGCGGGCAGGCGCCGAGCGAGTATCCGGACTTCGTAAGGTTCCTTGTTGAAATAGGAATAGATTCCATCTCCGTGAATCCGGACGCCGTGGAGAAGACCAGAGGAATCCTGGCCGAATTTAAATGAAATACTCGCGGATTTTTATGGCTATTCTGGCGTCCAGCTCGAACCGCGTCTCTTTTTGCGTGGGCGGTATGTTATGTGAGGAGTGTATATGCCGGGCGGTTGATGTTTCGATGACCTAGTCATCATACGTACGACCTTTCTAGCGTCTTCCTCGCCCATTCCGGCCCGCGCGAGGGTAGATACATATTTCTCATCGCCCGGCGGTTCCAATTCATATACGGCCATGGAACCGCTGTAACTTGTGAGTTGAGCGTTCGGTATCCCCGTGCGTATTTCGGTCTGTATCTTGTGTATGACTGTTGCCAAGGCGCCACTGTTTCTATACGCGGCCAATATTTTTTCCAACGAGCCCCTGTACGGAACTTTCGTCACACAGAACACCTAATCTATCACTACCTATGAGTGGTATATAAATGTTACTGTGTTCATGCATGTCATCAACCATAATATTTATCGGACGGCCCACTTATTTTAAAAATCTGAAAACGTTTTATTTCACTGAGTGTTTTAGAAGTATGCTAGAGCCTCAGGTGGGACTTGAACCCACGACCTACTGCTTACTAGGCAGTTGCTCTACCGGCTGAGCTACTGAGGCCTGTTTTGCAAATGCGATTTTTGCGGCGTTTCTTACCGGAAACGAACTACCCTTAATATTATTTACGCACATAAAAAATTAACCGTAGGGCCGGAAAACAAGCTGGAATTCTGCGGCGTTCCTTGCAGAACGAACGACCACACAATTTTAAAACCATGAAAATCGAAAATGGAAATTAACTACGGGGTGGTTTACTGTACGGCGAAAGGATTTCGGACGAAACGTTGCTGATTATAGCCGAGGACTGCATGATGCAGATGAGGGGCAACGCGCGAGAAGCGGACTACATGACCAAGAACAGGACCGGCCGTTACTGGGGTGAGAGTGGATTTCTAGAGGAATACAGGAACACCCTCCGGGCGCTTGAGGTCCTCGTACATAAGGGCAAGGTTCACAGAAAGGAGAAGCAGGTGAAAATCAACTGCACGAAAGTTACAATGACGGAATACCATCTGGCGGCCGGCACTGTGCTCGTCTAAGCTACGCGACGACACTGCCGTTGTGCGTCCCGGCCACGGCGCGCACGATCTCCTCCGGGTCGCGGCCGTCCACAAGCACCGTCTTGATGCCCGCGCTCTTTATCGTCTTGGCCGCGCCGAGGTCGAACAGCCTGTATTCGCCTGGCACCTGCTCGTTCTTCCGCAGGATGCGTATGAACTCGTCGTACGTGAGCGCGGGCAGCTTGCGCGCGGCCGGGTCCTTCTTCGGGTCGGACGTGTACACGCCATCGATGTTGCTCGCGTTCACGAGAAGGTCCGCCTTCACGGCCGCTGCGAATATGGCCGAGTCGTAATCGGTAGAGTGGCCGGGCTCGTAGCCTGCGCCCACGACCATCCGCTTGCCGAAGTGCCTCTTGAACTCGGCCACCGCGGCGCGCTCCGATTTCAGCCGGATCCAATGCACCTTGCCGGCAAGCGCGGGCTCTGCTGCGAGCGATGCGGCGAACGTAGATGCGTTGAGATGGGTCGCGACCACGCCTATCCAGTCGAGCACCTCCCATTCGGCGCCCGCGGCCTTCCCTATGTCGCGATAGTCTCGGCATACCTTGCCCCCGCCGCACACCACAGCGACCTTGTGGCCATTCTTCCACAGCCGGGTCACGACGTGCGCGTAACGTTTGAAATTTTCAGGAGTAAGTTCCCTCGTGAGAAGCGAACCGCCGATGGAGATGACTATCTTCATGCGCCGCGACCTAAGAATCAATTCGGTTCCGCAGTATTTAAAAAATTGATTTTAACCAAAGACGCCTTGATGGCGATGATTAAGGGAACCCCGGGTCAAAAACACGGCCGGCTTCTCAACCAACGACCCTGTAGACGTTGTCACCGCCACGCACGCGGTCCTTCACCTTCATGCCCACGCTGTCGCCTTTTTTGGCGGCCGCGACCTTCTTGTGCTCGATCTGCATAGACTCGACGGTCTGCAGCAGGTCCGTGGTCGCACCCTCTATCTTTATGAGGTCGCCCACGTTCAGCGGCGCGTCGAGGTCGACAACGGCCACGCTTATGTTGGTGAAATAGTGCGAGACCTTGCCTACCAGCTGCTTGTCGCCAGCTTCAACCATAATTAACCGTTGCCCGCTGGAGCTTAAAAGGATATGCGTTCCGAGCGGCCTTCCATGCCCGGATGCAAAGGTATTTATTATAACGGCGTTATATTTTAGAGAGAATTCCAAGCGGGGTCAAAACGAAAACGGGGGTGGGACGACTGGCCGATTGTAAATGCCGGGTATGTAAATGTTCGCCGTGCAAGTGCTGACTTTCGTAACTTTTTAATTTTTCCATTCTTGTTTTAGTCGGTGGTGCACTGGATGGATAAACTGCTACGTAAAATAGAGAACCTCAAGAACGGCGATGTGCGCGGGCTAGTTGACGCGCGCTTGCGGCAGTTCAAGGAGCTCGGAGGCAAGTCCGCGGACGAAATCTTCGGCGAGCTATGCTTCTGCATAATGACCGCGAACTTCAACGCGCAGCGAAGCATCGACATACAGGGTAGCGTCGGCCGGGGATTCTGCAACATGGCGGAAAGAGAGCTCGCAACGAAGCTGAGGGAGTTCGGGCACAGGTTCCCAGAAGCCCGCGCAAGGTACATGGTCGAGGCGCGGAAGCATATGCCGACGCTGAAAGCAACCCTATCCGAATCCGGGAGCGAGTCCGAGCTACGCGGATGGCTGGCCGAGAACGTGACCGGGCTGGGTTACAAGGAGGCGAGCCACTTCATGCGCAACATCGGGTTCACGGACGTCGCGATAGTCGACTTCCACATAATAGACCTTTTGGTGCGCCACGGCATCATAACTCGGCCGAAGACGTTGACACCGAAGAATTATCTGGAAATCGAGGGCGTGCTGCGAGACATCGCGCGTAAATCGGATTTGAACCTCGCCGAGCTGGACCTGTATTTATGGTACATGGAGACGGGGAAGATACTTAAATGACGCTGGGTAGTGAAACTGTATGAGGAACAGGATAGTCGGTCTGATTGTTGTCGGAATAGCGCTGCTCATGGTTTTC
Source organism: Candidatus Aenigmatarchaeota archaeon (assembly GCA_043818155.1). Lineage (GTDB taxonomy): Archaea > Aenigmatarchaeota > Aenigmatarchaeia > CG10238-14 > SCSR01 > JAPLUY01. The sequence continues at coordinate 27,016 of JBDRGB010000014.1, forward strand.
ATAATCTACTCGTTCAACCGCGGCATGACCGAGATAGTAAGTACGTCCTGCTCGCATGGAACGTCCTGCCCGATGTGGGGGACCATCGATTTCCAGACGAACATGAGCATAGGCATAACGGCG
>JBDRGB010000015.1:0-2889 GCA_043818155.1 Candidatus Aenigmatarchaeota archaeon
CGCGACCACGGCCGCCAAGAACAGCGGCGAGACGGGGCCGGCTACGGGCTGGCGCAGCTTGAACTCGACAGACGCGGTCTCGGACAGCTCGCTGTTGTACGGGTCCTTGTAATGCATGCTTATGGACAGCGTGCGCCTGCCGGGACTGACGCCGGAAAAGTCCGCATTCAGCTTGACGGTCTGGTAGTCGTCGGGGTCGAGGTTGCCAACGTAGTACTCGGCTGGCGTTATCGCCAGGTCCGAGTCGAACCTGAGCGTGAGGAAGTTGGCGGTCGCGGTGCCGCGGTTCGCTATCGATATCGTGAGCTCGCCCTCCGTGCCGGCGTACGCGCGGCTGTCGTCCTCGAGGGTCACCACGAAATCGGGCATGCCGGAGACCTTCATGCCTATGTACTTGGTGTCGTTGTGGAAGGTCCCGGACTCGTCGTAGTACTTGACGAACACCGGTATCCTGTACGCGACCGTCTTCGCGTCCCTGTTGACTATGATTGAAAACTCTGCCGTGGCCACGCTCCCCCTGCCCAGGCTGCCGACGTAGGCCTCGGTGTCGCCCGACGCGGCCACGAACGGCTGCGACGAGTCGTCCAGCGTCACAGTCATGTAGCTCAGGTCGCTTGCGCCCACGTTCTTCAGGCGCATGCTGGCGTTGACCACGTTGCCCGGCTCTATCGGGTCCTTGCTCCACGACACCACCTCTATCTGCACCAGCGAGCGCTTGGATATGGACACGGACACGGACGTCTCAGTGGTGGATGTGCCGACGGAGCTGCCTTCTGCGTACGAGAGCGAAAGGAACACGGTGGTCGCGCCCTCGGTCGCGGACGCGGATATCTTTATCGGCACGCTGACCTGCGCGGACGTGGACGGGGCTATGGTCTGCAGGTCGTAGTTCTGCTGGCTGAAAGTCATCTGGCCGTTCGGCTTCACGAACAGCTTGACGTTGCGCGCGTACTCGGTGCCCGCGTTCGTTATTGTAAACACGAGGTTCCCGTTCTCGCCCGGCCCTATGCCCGAAGGCACGGTCTGGCCGCTGACCGACATCGAGACGTACGCCGCGTCAGCCGCGGGCACGCACAGGAGAGGATATATCAAAACCAGCGAAACGACGGCGGCAGCGAACATCCAAGAGGTCCTCGATTTCGTCGCACTCGGTTTAATCGCGCCTGCTTCCGTCATATGCATCATCCCACCACCGCGTCCGTTGTCGATGCCGTAACTATTCAACTATCTTTCCGTCTTTTATATATATCTTCCTTTTCGCGTGCCTGGCTATGGCCGGGTCGTGCGTTATCATCACTATCGTGCGTCCTTCGGAGTTGAGCTTGCGCAGGATGCCCATTATCTCCGCGCTCGTCTTCGAATCAATGTTGCCTGTCGGCTCGTCCGCCAGCACCAGCTTCGGGTCGTTCACCAGCGCGCGCGCTATGGCCACGCGCTGGACCTCGCCGCCCGAAAGCTCGTTCGGCCTGTGGTGCACGCGCTTGCCGAGCCCGACCTTCGCGAGCGGGTCCTCGGCCTTTCTCGCGCGCTCCGTCGGCCTCATCCCGGCGAAGGTCATGGGCAGCTCCACGTTCTGCAGCGCGGTTAGGCTGGGTATTATGTTGAACGTCTGGAAGACGAAGCCTATTTTCTTGCGGCGCACGAGCGCGAGCTCGTCCTCGTCCAGCTTCGAGACGTCCTTGCCGTCGATGTACACCTTGCCGGTCGTAGGCACGTCCAGGCATCCCATGCAGTTGAGCAGCGTGCTCTTGCCGCTGCCCGACGCGCCCTGCACGGCGACGAACTCGCCTTCGCGCACAACGAGGTCGATGCCGCAAAGCGCGTTCACCTGCGCCGGCGTGCCTGCGTTGTAAACCTTGTGCACGTCCCTGCACTCGACGACCGGCGCGCGTTTCATGGCCATACTATAACATCTGCGCGTGCGAAGGATTTAAAATTTTGGGGACGTTGGGACATTGGGGTCGGATGACGGCCGCGTTCGAACTGTTCAGCCGAGCAGCTCGGCAGCCGCACTCCTCAGCTCGCGCAGCGTCTGCTTCTGCAAGCGCGTTGCGCGCAACATCTCAGCCTCGGGCGTTTCCACGAGCTGCCTGAGCGTGATTATGCCCGCGTCCGCGAGCCTGTCCTGCGCGTCCGGCCGCAGCCCGCGCAAGAGCGTCACAGGATACAGTTTCTTCTCGTCTATTACCCGGGCGAGGCTGCGGTCCGCCGGCGCCTCCCAAGACACGTAGCGTATGCCGCGGCAGTCCGCGTACCGCAGCGCATGCTCGGACATCTTCGCGTTCGTAACCAACATCGCCTTCGTGAACGGCGTTCTGTGCCTGCCGGCCCTGTAGCCGCCCTCCAGGTCCTCGAACGCCGCCCGCGCCTGCAGGAACACGTCCAGTCCTGTGTACGTGTGGGCGTTGAAGTGATGCTTCACCTCCACGTAGAACACGTCCTTGCCGTTCTCCGCCACGGCGTCGATCTCGTGCTCGATGCACCTGCCCTGCAGGAATCGGTTCGACCTGACCTTGTAGCCGTATTCGCGCAGGATCATCGCGACGAAAAGCTCAAAGTCCGGCTTCGGGCGCATGAGGCTTATGGCCGTGCGAAGGTCTATCCTGTGCCTTACCTCGGGCATGCGGCGGCGGAGGTTGGCGAAGATCATCTGCATTATCTTCTTCGTCGTTATGCCCTCGTACGCCGCTGCCTCGACGCGGTTTGCGACTTCCTCGGCGAACGCCGGGTCGGCGCCCATGCGGACGCAGGTGCGCGCTATTTTCGCGCGGTCGAACGGCTGCAACCTGCCGTCGAACTTCGTCACGCTGATGACGCGGCCGCCTCTCATGCAATCCCTGATTAGAATTACGCTTTCGCACGATAAAAATTCCGGCACGGGGCTTGGAA
>JBDRGB010000016.1:0-2543 GCA_043818155.1 Candidatus Aenigmatarchaeota archaeon
CAAACAGAAACGTTAATTAAGCTTCGCGTCGAAATACAACAAAGATGTTTCCATGGTAAAGAAGGACCGCATATACATGCCGAGCGGCGCAGGCGGGCTGCTCAGGTTCGGCGAGGAGGGCGAGGAGAAGTTCAAGCTCAAACCCGAGTACGTCATCTACCTCGTGGTCGCGCTGGTCGTCTTCGAGATAACGCTGAAGCTGTTCCTTGTGTGACGCGCGCCAGACCGCAACGGTTTTTCTTCGCGGGCGCTAGATATGTAATATGAGTTTTACCGGGAAGCGGTCGCTTCTCTACATCTCTCTCGTTATCATGGCCTCGATGGTTTTCGTAAGCGGCTGCGTGCGCCAGCCCGGGCAAAACCCCAACGGGACTGCGGCAGGGCCCGAAGGCGGGCAGCCCGGGGGTTCGCAGGCCGGCAACGGCACGGAGGGGTTCAGGATGCCGATGTTCGACGCGACCAAGCCCCTGCGGGGGCCTCCTGTGACAGGCGATAACAAGACGCTCATGCTCGGCGACATCGAAATCAAATACTATTCGGTGGCCGCGTCGTATCCCACGTTCTCGATGGGCGCTGACTTCTTCATGCACGTGAGGAACACGGACGCGTCCGCCGAGACCTTCAGCATAATACAGGCGTCGAAGCCGCCGAGCTGGAACATGCATTTCCTGGCGTTCCACCCCGAGAGCATAACGCTCCGGCCGGGCGAGGAGAGGACGCTGCATTACTTTTCGTCGAACGACGCCGAGGGCCAGTTCGGCATGGATTTTGATATCTGGCAGAAACCGGACAAGTCCGACAAGGTGACGGCGCGCGTCACGTTCTACAGCGGCAGCCAAGACGAGTCGAAGCTCGATTACGACGCGGTGCTGTACGGCTATGTGCTCGACAATTCCACGGGCAAGCCTGTGCCGAACGCGAACGTCGAGGCCTTTTTGTTCACCGGAAGGGAGTCGTTCAATGAAAGGACGGACAGCGAAGGCAGGTATGCGCTACCTACCGTGAGCGAGGAGGCCATCAAGGCTTTCTTCGGGAGTCAGGAAACGTCGTACGCGTCGCTGGTCAACTTCGTAACGGTCGATGCCGACGGGTACGAATATTCGTACACGGGCGGGGTTTCCGCTAAGCGCGGCGAGAAGCTGAGGTTGGACATTCGCCTCGATCCGAGGAAGCCGGCGCAAACGTACAAGCTCGACTGGGAGCAGAAGGTCAGCGACTATTACGGCTTCTTCTGGGCGCTCGTCGACAGCAACTGGTCTCGCATCGTCGCGTCTCAGGCCAAGCACCCGCCGGAGATTGGCAAACCCACGAACTTCTACCTATTCGACGCCAAGACCGGAGCGCAGTTGTGGAAATACCCGACAGGCGATGAGTGCTGGGGCATCGACATATCGCGCGACGGCACGGTCGTTGCGGCCGGATGCCACGACAACTACGTGTACGTCGTGAACGCGGCCGATGGCACGCTGAAATGGAAGTACGACAGCGGGGGGATGAACCGCGAAGTGGAACTGTCGCACGACGGCAAGTGGCTGGTGACCGGACCATCAAAGGCCGCGAACGGCGGTGCTTACGATTTTGCCCTGTTCAAGGTGGCCGACGGCACGCTCGTACGCGGATTCGGCGGCCAGGACAGCTGGCTCAGGAACTCGAAGTTCACCGCGGACGGTTCCAGATTCGTGGTCGGGCTGGCAGGCGGGTACACCGCGATGTACGACACCGCGAGCGGGGACAAAATCTGGGAGAACTACATAGGCGAGTTCCCGCTGTTCCTCGCGATCGATGCGAACGAAAACACATACGCAACGGGCAAAGGCAGGACGCTCTTCTCGTTCGATGCCGCAGGCAACACGAGGTGGAGCCTGCGCATGCCGGACCACACGGCCGGCACCGGCGGCATAAGCGCGGACGGTTCGCGCGTGGCAGTGGGCACCGTGGGCGGGTGGGTGTATTATATCGACGGGGCTAACGGCAAGATATTGTGGCGCGCGCGCGCCAAAGGCGGCGAGATAGAGAGCACGGGCCACAACGGCGTTTCCATAAGCGCGGACGGCAAGTACGTGGCCGTAGGCTACGGCCCGGACAACATGCTGGTTGTATACAACGAACATGGCAGTGCCGTGTTCGACGTGACCGAGGCCGTGAACACCGACCCAGTACTCGACGAGAAGTGGTCGACGATAGGCACGACTTCCAGCAAGAGCTCGCAGCGCGCTGTGATGTGCACGTACACGTCTGCGGACGGCGGCATCATAATAGCCGCGTACGGCGACGACTATGTGCGCGCGTTCTCGAGGCAGTGAGTTGAAATGCCGAATATCTTTTTGGGGCCCGCGGGCATACCCGCGTCCGCCAAGGGCAGCACCGTCGACGGGGTGCGGCGCGTCGCGGAGCTGAAGCTTACGGCGATGGAGGTCGAGTTCGTCTACGGCGTGCGCATGGGCATGCAGATGGCGAAGCAAGTCGGCGAAGCCGCGAAGGAAGCGGGCGTAAGGCTGAGCATACACGCGCCCTACTATATCAACCTCTGTACCGACGACCCC
>JBDRGB010000017.1:0-2170 GCA_043818155.1 Candidatus Aenigmatarchaeota archaeon
TAATGTAGTGAAGCAGCGGGCCTCCGTAGCTCAGCTTGGATAGAGCAATGGACTTCTAATCCATTGGTCGTGGGTTCAAATCCCACCGGGGGCACAGCGTTTTTATCTTGCGGACCGAATTATTAATCGTGGTGCGATGACTAGGACAATCCTTATAACGTCCGGCAAGGGCGGTGTCGGAAAGACGACGCTGACGTCGAACCTCGCATACGCGCTGACGCAGCTCGGCGATAACGTCATCGCGATGGACGCGAACCTGACGACGCCGAACCTCGGGCTGCACTTCGGCATGCACCTTGCGCCGCGCACGCTTCAGGACGTGCTGAAGGGCAAGGTGCGGCTGGACCGCGCAATCTATCCTCATCCCTACGGCTTCAAGGTCATACCAGCTGGCATCTCAACTAGGGATCTGGCCGGCGTGGACGTTGGGAAGCTTCAGAACGTGACGCTCGGGCTGACCGGACGCGCCGATTACGTGCTCATGGACTGCGCAGCCGGGTTGGGCCGCGAGGCGACGAGCGCAATGGCGGCCGCGGACGAGATACTGCTCGTGACGAACCCCGACCTGCCGGCCGTAGCTGACGCTCTGAAGGCCGCGGAAGTCGCGCGGCAGATGAACAAGAGCATAATAGGCGTTGTCGTGAACCGCTCGAATGGCAAGAAGCACGAGCTCGGCGTTGCCGCGATCAAGGAACTGCTAGAGCTGCCGGTCATAGCGCAGATACCGGAAGACAGGCTCGTGCCCGAGAGCATAGCGGCGAAGAGGCCTATAATGGATTATGCCTCGGACTCGCCTGCGGCCGTCGAAATCCTGAAGCTCGCGCACAAGCTGAGCGGACGAAAATACAAGCCGAGGAGCGGAACGAACATCGGCATTCTGAGGCGGCTGATAAACTGGATGAGAAGATAAGCGGTTGCACGGCCCAATGCAAAGAAATTTTATTGTTCAGGACAACTAATATATATTATGGAAAGGATAGACGACATAAAAAGGATAATATTCTCGAGGGACAGGTTCAAGTTCGATGTCTGGAAGCATATGTACTTCATGCTTTCCAAATTCCTCTCGACCTATTACAAAAAGTTCCCGAAGGCCAGCATCAGGTCTTTCAAGATAGACCTGAAGGCCATTAAGAAAGACGGCAGAAGGAAGTACGAGATGAAAGCCGGGCTCATTACGCACTTCGGGAATTTCTTCGCCGAAAAGTCCGGGTGGGGTGCGAGGGAGACGTTCGGCAGGATGCTTTCCTCCTTGCGCAAACAGGTGTGGGCGGCGAAAACCCAGCGCCAAAACTCAGAACGCGGCCGAAAAAACAAGACAATAAACGTGAGAAAGATATTCTGTCCTGTGTGTGGCAGCACTGCGATACGGCCGGTCCCGAGAGGGTTTAGATGCCTGAATTGCAAAGCAAGGCTCGAGAAACCCGAAAGTACGTGGATAAAGATAAGGAAGACGCCAAGGTACATAGGCTGAGCTTATAGAAACTCTAGGCTGACTTCAAAAACCGCCACAGGCATCTCCATCTTCCAGTTGTTCAGGACGTTCGGACTGATTTCGCCGATTATTCCAACGGCCCTGCCCGACGCCACGATTTCCGCGGCCCGTCCGTCGATGAAACTGGGATGCTTCACAGGGCGCAGGTCGTACTTGACGCCGGCCGATTCCATGAAGCTGGCGAGCGCGGACGCGATGTCGGCGTAGCTGGCGCGCGTGTCCGCTATCGCGGCCGCCAGCTTCTTCACGTTGCGCGCGCCCGTTTCGTACGTAGAATCGAGCACGATTACGTCGCCAGCTTCGAAAATCTTCTGTGGGTACTCGTAATGCTGGTTGTTCGCGAGCACGTCCATCAGCGAAGGCATCAACTCGCGCCTGCATATGTCGCACTCGGGCGTGACCGCGTTCAGCGTTTCCGCGACCGGCTTGCGCGGCGCACACATCCTGTCGAACTCATCCTCCGCATTCGAGAGTGTCAGGCAGATGACTTCTTGGAAGCCTATGCCAGCCATTATCTGCTTGATGGCATAAAGACGGTCGTGCTTCTCAAGCGGCTGCGCGATTGTCGGCACCTTCGGCACGGTCGGCTCGAACTTGTCATAACCGTAAGCGATTGCTACGTCCTCTGCTATGTCTATCGGATGCATGACGTCCGTGCGATAGGGCGGAATTATC